>NZ_JBFBCE010000067.1:0-52553 GCF_040689595.1 Streptosporangium sp. NPDC051023
GGCCGGGGGCGGGGGCGGGGGCGGCACTCGGGTCAGGGGTTCGACGGGCGCCACATCGGGAACATCGGCGGGCCGTCGGGCATGAATATCGGGTCGCCGAGGTCCTGATAGCCGTGGCGCAGGTAGAGCCTGCGGCTGCGGGTGCTGCTGGCCTCCAGGTATGCGGGTATGCCCGCCTCGTCGAGCCTGCGGTGGTACTCCTCGAGCAGCCGGGTCCCCCTCTTCCGCCCTTGGTGCCCGGGGAGCACGGCGAGGAACGCCAGGTAGTGGTGCGGGTCGTGGGGATGGCGCTTGTCCATCTCCTCCCCCATCTGCCCGATGCGCTCCGCGTGGGGACCGGCGAACGCCTCCACCCAGGCGTCCTGGTCGGGGATCTTGGGAAGCGGCTCGGCGCCCTTGTGGAACCACACGGCCACGGCGGACATGTCGGCCGTCGCGTGGACCTCGCCGTTGATGAGGGCGCTCTTGGTGATCATGGAGAAGAAGGGGGGCATCACCCGGCGGCGGTCGTCGTCCGGCGGGATCATCCAGGCCGAGATCTCCTGCTCGTGGAAGGAGGTGGCGATGATCGCGCCGATGGTCTCGGCGGCTCCGGGAGCGTTCTGAACGCGAATGATCTCTGTCATTCGGCCCCTCCCACGGCCGCCTGGGCGCCCCGCCCGATGTTCGTGTATACCTTCGGCCGGTTGGCCCGTAGAGCGAGTCCCCACATGACGCCGAGCCCCACGGCGACGAAGTAGACGGCGGGCATGATCCAGCGCAGCGGGGAGTCGGGGGCCACGCCGAGCACGGTGTCGAAGTTGGCCAAGACGAGCACGATGACCACGATCAGCAGGACCGAGGAGATACCCGGGGCGATCCTGGTCCGCCAGGCGTTCTCCTCGTTGGGGTTCTTGGTGAAGAAGACCAGCACGGAGATCGAGGTGGCCGCCAGCATCATGAGCAGTCCCAGGCCACCAAACGATCCGACGGTGAAGAACAGTTGGACGACCGGATCCAGGCCGAAGACCGCGTATATGACGATCGTGACCAGCCCGATGACACTCTGCGCCAGCGAGCCGTTGATCGGAGCACCGGTCCGGGGGGAAGTGCGACCGAAGGTCTCGGGCAGCACCCTCTCCCTGCCGAGGGCGAAGATGTAGCGGGAGATCGTGTTGTGGAAGGCGATCAGCGCGGCGAAGAGGCTCGTCACGAAGAGGAGGGAGCCGATGGTGGCGATGGTCGCCCCCAGGTGCTGCCCGGCCAGGTTGAACAGGAGGGCCGAACTCTGCTCGCGCGTGGTTTCGACGATCTTGTCCGAGCCGATCGGCACGGTCATCGCCCAGGACGACACGGCGTAGAGCCCGGAGATGACGGCGAGTGCGACGTAGGTCGCGATCGGCACCGTGCGCCTCGGGTCTTTGGTCTCTTCGGAAAACACCACCGACGACTCGAAGCCCGCGAAGGACGCGATGCAGATCGCGATCACCGCACCGATCCCGGGGACGAAGAGGTTCGACGGGTCGAAGACGTCGAGGCTGTAGCCCGAGGCCGCCGGGTTGATCAGGTCCGCGATGTCGAACACGACGACGACGGCTATCTCCGTCAGCAGCAGGACCGACAGGACCTTCCCGTTTACGTCGACCCGCATGAGGCCGAGCGCCCCGGTTAGTACCCAGATGCCCAGCCCGATGACCCACCAGGGCGGAGAGCTTCCGAACCAGTCGGCGATCAGCGGCTGGGCGGCCGTACCGATCATGCCGTAGAGACCTACCTGGAGCGCGTTGTAGGCCAGCAGCGCGACCCACGCGGTCGCCACCCCCACCGGCCTGCCGAGTCCTTTCGCGGTGTACGCGTAGAACGCCCCGGCGTTGACGACGTAACGGGCCATCGTCACGTAGCCGACGGCGAACAGGGCCAGGATGGCTCCGAGCAGGATGAAGGCGAGCGGCACGCCGGTCACGCCGGTCGCGGCGTAGGCGGAGGTCACCGAGCCACCGATGACAGTCAGCGGCGCCGCCGCCGAGATGACGAAGAACACCACCGACGGCACACCGAGGCGGTCCTGGGCGAGCGCGGCGGAAACGGCGCTGGCCTTTCGTTCTGTCACGGACATGGGGATCCTTGGAATGAGGGGGGTGGGTTCACCGGCGGCTGATGATGGAGCCACCTACGGCAGCCTCGGTCTGGGCGATCAGTTCCTGGAGCGGCGCCGGGAGGGCGGTGATCGAATCGGAGAGGTATCTCGGGTTCTGGTCCCACAGGACGAGCTGGCTGCCGCCGGTCGCGGCGAGCAGCCCCAGCAGGACGCTGTCCTGGACGCTGAGTGGCTCATGGCGTTGGATCGCCAGGTTGACGCGTCCGCCGGGCCACGCCGCGATGTTCACATCGACCGGTGCCTGCCTCCGCGACAGGCGTCTGCTGGGCGGGCGCAGCAGCCCGTCGGCGGTCATCCGGGCCGCCACGTCGGCGATTGCCGTACGGGCGAGGAACTGCAACCAGGTATGGAAGCGATGCGAGGGTTCGGCGATGATGTGGTCCAGGGCGGTCCTGGTGAGCGCGTCTCCGGGCGGCGCAGCGTCGAGAACGACGAGCCGTATCTGCCCCGCCGCCAATCCCACGGTTGTCCGCCCGGCGAGCATCAGCTCTCCCAGGATGGCGGCGGCCAGCCCCAGACCGGTCAGGCGGGCATGAAGCCTCATCCGGCCGGTCGCGTTGTCATGCATGACAAAGAACAGGTCGTTGGCCAATCGGGTTCTTGAGAGATCAACTCCAACCACGAACGGCGATCGTATAGCTAAATCATTAAATCTGTCATTACGCGAACGAAGCTTCGGCGCCGGGCATAGGCCGGCCAGACGAGAACTGAAGAAACGGACAGATAGCCAACAACCTGGAGCTATGTCGAGAAGCGTCTCGAAGATTTCGGCGAATCCAAGAATTTACATATTTTTGGCCAGTTGTGGGCGGGTGGCCGAAAAGGTCAGTTCAAAGCCTCTCGACAGAGTCCTTGATCAGAATGGAAAGCTATGGCGCTTCGGAGTCGCCCAGGGACGCCCATCTTCTCAGACGGGTCGATGAGCAGGCGCGATGCCATGTAAAAGCCCCTGCCTGACAGCGAGAGCCGATCACTCACAGCTACTTTGCGCCTGGTAGCACGGACCCGAGTGGAGGGCCGACACCTTCCTGGCCACCCCGCGCACGGCCAACCCCAACACCCACCGCGCCTACGCCTCGGCCATCGACCGCGTCATCGACCGCCTCGGCCGCGACAGGCCGATCGCCCAGATGGGGTGCCGTTAGCCACCGCTCGACCTCTGCGGAACTCCCGAGCATCTCCGCCCCTGTACCGATGATCATCCGGCGCGAACGAGCGCTTGGCGATCTCCAAGCGCTCGCTCAGCAAGCGGCGCTCCGCTTCGAAAGCGTCCTGTCCGATCACCTGGCGTCTGGCGCACTCGTGGAGCAGGCCGAGCTCGGTGGCCGCGAGTTGGTAGTCGCTCATCGCCCGCAACCCGGCTTTCCCCCAGTACTCCCTGGCCCACTTTCGGGCATGGCGGCGCCGGGAAAACGAGGAGAGCATGACGACGTCGTACGGAACCACCAGGCCGGTCGCCTGGCAGGCGGGCAGGCGGGCAGGCGGGCAGGTAAGCGTTGATCAGGCCGACGACGCGCTTATCGTCGCGGACCTGAGCAGGCCGAGCAGGATCAGGCCCTTCGTGGTCTCCTCGACGACCGGGGCGCGAAGGTGGCGGCGATGTTGCGCGCGCTGTCGTAGCCCAGCCTGACGGTGTTCTCGATGTAGACCAGGTCGAAGGAGTTGACCAGGCCCGCCACCAGCACTGTCGTGCTGTCGGATCGCGGACGACCGGCGTCCCGGAAAGTTCTTCAAAGAAATCCAGGAGGCGGTGTCGGATCGGGGCGGTGGTGTTCGTAGCAGGGGTGAGGCTGCCCGCAAGGGGGCGGCGCCGAGGTAAAGGAACCGCGATCATGAAGCTGACGACCATGACTCAGGTCACCATCGATGGAGTGATGCAGGGAAACGGCGGCGCGTCGGATGAGGACCGCAGGAACGGATTCGAGCGCGGCGGATGGGCCCTGGGCAAGGGTGACAACGAGACCCACGCGTTCATCAACCAGACCTACCGGCGCGCCGACGCGTTCCTGTTCGGGCGGCGGACCTACGAGCTGTTCGCCGGCTCGTGGGGGTCCTGGACGGTCCAGGATGTCCCTGGCTGGGAGCCCGTCCTGCGGGCATTGAACACACGGCCCAAGTACGTGGCATCGACCACACTCACCGATCCGGCGTGGTCCGGCACCACCGTCCTGTCCGACGACCTTGCGACCGCCATCGCGGACCTGAAGGCCAAGCCAGGGGGTGAGCTGCAGGTGCACGGCAGTGGCGCCCTGACCCGGTGGCTGCTGGAGAAGGATCTGGTCGACGAGATGACTCTGATCGTGGTCCCGGTGATTCTCGGCCAGGGCGCGCGATTGTTCCCGGAGACCGGCCCGGATCTTGCGCTCGGCCTGGTCGAGTCGCGAGTCGACTCCAAGGGTGTGACGATCCAGGTCTACCGGCCGGCCGGGCGCCCGCAGTATGCAACGCCTTGAAGTCCCTGACCGGCACACCACACTGTCTTGACACCACAGGAGATGATCCTCAGATGCAGTACCTGATTTCCGTGATCCACGACCAGGCCGGCCTCGCCACCCCGGACGAGGACGCCGCGATCGACGTGTTCAATGACCGGCTCCAGGCCGATGGCCACTGGGTCTTCGCCGGTGGCCTCGCCTCGCCCGACACGGCCACCGTCATCGACAGCCGGGGTGGGGAGGCGATGGTCACCGACGGGCCCTTTCTGGAGTCCAAGGAGTACCTCGCCGGCTTCTGGATCATCGAGGCAGCCGACCTCGACGTGGCACTCAAGCTGGCAGCCGAGGGGTCGAAGGCCTGCAACCGGAAGGTCGAGGTGCGACCGATCCTGTGAACAGGATCGACGTCCGTGAGGCGATCGCCCAGGCCCACCATGAGGAATGGGCCCGAGTGGTCGCCTCCCTGACCAGGCGCTTTGGTGACCTCGACATCGCCGAGGAGGCGGCCGCCGAGGCGTTCGCGACCGCCGTCCAGCGGTGGCCGGCCGATGGCGTGCCCCCCAACCCGGGCGCCTGGCTGACCACCACCGCCAACCGCCAGGCCATCGACCGGATCCGGCGCGAGAACAAGCGCGACGACAAGCACAGGAAGGCGCTGATGTCATACGACGACCCGCCCGAGCCTCTCGGCGCCATCGACGACGAACGGCTCCGGCTGATCTTCACCTGCTGTCACCCGGCGCTGGCTATGGAGGCCCGCGTGGCGCTGACGCTGCGCATGGTCGCCGGCCTGACCATGCCCGAGATCGCCCGCGCCTTCCTGGTGGCCGAGAGCGCCATGGGACAGCGGATCACCCGCGCGAAGGCCAAGATCAAGGCGGCGCGCATCCCCTATCGGATGCCATCCGCCGAGGATCTCCCGGCACGCGTCTCCGGGGTCCTCGCCGTCCTCTACCTCGTTTTTAACGAGGGCTACCTGGCCACCAGCCCCGACACCGATCCCGTACGTCATGACCTGACCGCCGAGGCGATCCGGCTCAATCGCCTGATCCGTGCCCTCCTGCCGGACGACGGTGAGGTGGCCGGGCTGCTGGCGCTGATGCTCCTCATCGAGGCCCGCCGCCCTGCCCGAGTCTCGGCCAGCGGCGAACTGGTCGCTCTCGACGAGCAGGATCGTGGGGCCTGGGACACGGCGCTGATCGCCGAGGGTCACCGGCTGGTGCGCGAGCGCCTCGCCGCTGCCGCCACCGGGGTGGCTCCCGGTCGCTATCAGATCCTCGCGGCCATTAACGCCGTGCACACCTCCGCCCGCGACATGCGCGACACCGACTGGTCGCAGGTCCTCGCCCTCTACGACCAGCTCGTCCACCTCGACCCCTCACCGATCATCGCCCTCAACCGGGCCATCGCGGTCGCCGAGCTCGACGGCCCGGAGGTGGCGCTGGCGGCCGTCGACCGTCTCGAGGACAAGTTGGACGGCTATCACGCCTACCACGCCACCCGCGCCGACCTGCTGCGCCGGCTGGGCCGCGGTCATGAGTCGCACGCGGCCTACGACAAAGCCATCGAACTGGCTGGCAACACCGCCGAGACCGCCTACCTGACCCGCCGCCGCGACCAACTGCGGTAGCGCCCACGGAGGCCCGTCCCCACACCGGACGCGTCATGGCCGCAGTAGCATCCTGAGGTGCCGAGACGACAGCGGCCTATGCCTCCCGCCTCGCGACGCCGCCCCCTTCACCTAGCGCCGTCGACCGCCGGAAGGACAACACCATGAGGAATGTCAGCCGGTGAATGCCCAGACCGTCGAGGAGACGACGGCACGCTGGGAAGCCGGACATCGCCGGGAGCAGCGCAAAGCACTGATCGCCGTACGTCAGGTGGCGAACTGCCCTACCGGACCTGTCTGGTCTGCCCGAGGAGCAGGCGTGGCGCGCGTTTGCGAAGGCTCACAACAACCGGTGCGCACTGTGCCGTGTCCCTGACAACGAGAAGATGGTCGACCATGACCACACCACGGGCCAGGTGCGTGGCCTGCTTTGCCGTTCGTGTAACCACAAGGCGCTGTCCGGAATCCGGAACATGGCACTGAGCCGGTATCGACATCTCATCGGCACCAGGGCCGTGACCTGGGATGAGGAATTTCAAGTGGCGAAGCGCGCCCGTAAGGGGCGGGCATGTGCCCGTCGGGCAGGGCAGGCTCCGCCATTGGATCTTGCTCAGTCGCGAGTTTGGCGATTCGGCCGGTAGTCGCGTGTGGTCGGTCGAAGAGCGCCCCGAGTAGCGCACCTTGGCCGGACTGGAGGACATGAGCGTCTTCTAGCGGGATCCAGAAACACTCGAAGTTGGTGGGGGCCTGTTCGCCATCGTGGAGTTCCTGGTTGGCCCACCGCTCTGGGGTGGGCTCGGTGAGCTCCACGTGGAAGACATGGCGGTGCTGGATCTCGAAGCGGTAGGGGCTGATGTCGTAGGTGACCTCACCCAGCTTCCGGAGGATCCTGAATGGGGGTGTCCGCGCAGGCGGCGGGCGTCTTCGCGGGGTCCTCGGCGGACAGCTCCCGCGCGACGGCCTTGATGTTCTCCTGCACGATGGTCGGAAGGTCCGCGACCGGTGGATAGCCGGGATAGGCGCGGTCCAGCTCGGCGATGATCGACTTCTGCTCGCCGGGGCCGACCGTCTTGCCCTCGGGCGAGTCCGGGGCGACGGTCGGCCGGACCAGACCGCGGAATACCCGGAGATACCGGCGCTGCTCGTCGATCAATGAGCGGGCCGGTCCTGCGGCACCGTGTCCCGGGTACATCGTCCTGGCCCCGGAGAAGCGCCCACCGAGCTGATCGAGGATCTGGAGCCAGCCACAGCTGGTCCCCTCGATCAGCGCGGGCGTGACCTTACCGGTCGCCAGGTCACCGGGGAAGAGGTCGCCGGTGTCGGGACGGTAGTAGACGTTCGCGATGTCGGACTCGCCGTGGGCGAACGTGGCGGTCTCGAAGCGGAGGCCCCCGACCTGCAACGGTGCGCCGTCCTCGAAGGTCCGGTCGGCGTAGGTGAGCTTGGCGGGGAAGTCCGCGTTCGCCGACCGGGCCAGCGGGTAGAAACCCCGTTCGTCCTCCCGCATCGTCTTGTCGGTCGCCTTGGACGCGTAGATGGGGGCCTTGGGGAACGCCTCGCGGAAGGCGCTCGCCCCGCCCACGTGGTCGGGATGGGAGTGGGTGAGCAGGATGGCGGCGACCGGCTTGCCGGTCTTCTTGATCTCCGCCACCGCTTTCCGGGCATCGGTCGGCGTGCGCAGGGTGTCGATGAGGACCAGGCCCTCCGGTGCCTGGATCCAATAGGTGTTGACCGACCCCGGGTTGGATGAGGCGAAGCGTCCCGGCTCCGTCTTTTGCGCGGGCGGCGCCGCGGTCTTGTCGCCGTTCGAACAGCCCGCCACCGACGCGATCGCACATGCGGCGGCGGAGCTTGCGGCGAGAAGACGCCGCAATCTCTGGTTCATCTAGAGCCTTCGTGGAGTTGGGATGCGAGCGGGTTCAGCGGAAGTCGTTCGCGTGGGCCTGCGCCCACTGCTCGAAGGTGCGGGGCTCGCGGCCGGTGACCTCGCGGACTGTCGGGCGGACGATCGACTCGTCGAGCGAGCCGTTCACGTAGAAGTCGAAGAACGCGTCCACGTACTCGGCGGGCATGGTGGCGAGCAGGTCGGTGCGCGCCTCCTCGTTCGTCAGGCCCACGAGCTCCAGATCACGGCCGAGGACCTTGGCCAGCACGGCGACCTGGTCGGCGGGCGGCATCGCGACCGGACCGGTCGGCCGGAGGATCTCGCCCCGGTACTCGTCCGACAGCAGCGCGCGGGCGGCGACGGCCCCGATGTCGTGCGGGTCGACGCTCGCCGCGCGGACGTCCGGGAACGGGACCCGTACCCGATCGCCGGACCGGAGCTGCGGCAGCCAGCGCAGAGCATTGGACATGAACGCGCTCGGCCGCAGGAACGTCCACGGCAGCCCGGACTCCCGCACGGCGGACTCGGACGCGGCCATGAAACGGGTCACCGCGTTGGTCATGTCGTGACTCCCGGCCGAGCCGCCGGACAGCAGCACGATCTGTTCCACTCCCGCACGCCGGGCCTCGGCCACCAGGCCCGGCATGTCCTCGTATCCGGGAAGCAGGAACACCGCGCGGGCCCCGCCCAGCGCTCGGGTCATACTCTCCGGCCGGTTGAGGTCGCCCGTCACCGCCTCGACGCCGTCCGGCAGCGTTATGGTGCCCGGCTTCCGCACCAGCGCCCGGACGGGTTCACCGGCTGCTGCCAGGGCTCGGACCACTTCGGAACCGACGTTGCCCGCCGCCCCCGTCACCAAGATCATTTCATTGCCCTTCACAAGATGTTCACCAGACGCCGTCGCCGCGAAGCTCCGCCGCCGGCATGCGAGAGTCAGAGTCAAGGCGTTGAGGGCCACCTTGGTGGTGCCGTACGCCGGGGTGCCGCCGCCCATGTTGGTCAGCGAGACCGCCTCGCTGGACGCGTTGACGATCCGGGGTACGCGCTCTCGCGCGGGAGCGGCGACAGCTCCCGGATCAGCCGCCAGGCGCCGTCCGAGCGGACCAGGCCGAAGCGGTAGGTGCTGCCCAGCGTCCACAGCGACGAGCCGAACGGGTCGGGGAGGCGGTGCGTGGCCTGGAACGACGCCGTACAGACCGCGGTGTCACCGTCGACGGTCACCAGATGGTTCGTGATCAGGTGCTGCGTGGCGTCGAACGCGCCGAGCAGGCCCGACCATGCCTCGACGATCTGCACCGGCGTCAGCACGGCAGGCTCGCCGCCATTCAGGCTGGTGTAGTCCAGGGTCACCGAGTCCGCGAACACCTCGCCCAGGCGGCCCACTCGCGCTGATCGGCGTGCCATGCCATGCGGGTGCAGGTCTCGATGATCGCCAGGCGATCCTCCGTGGTGCTCATGCCACGATCGTGGCGTCAACCTTCCCCGCACGTCCAATATCTGTTGTAATAGCCGATGGCTATGGATGCTCACCTGCGTGACATGAGGTATTTCGTGACCGTGGCGGAGGAGCTCAGCTTCACCCGCGCGGCCGAGCGCCTGTTCATCTCGCAGCCGACACTCAGCAAGCAGATACGCCAGCTCGAAGAGCTGATGCGGGTGAGGCTGTTCGAACGCGACCGCCGCACGGTGCGGCTCACCGCGCCGGGTGAGGCGCTGCTGCCGGCCGCCCGCGAGCTGCTCCGACAGTGGGACGAGGCCCAGCGGGTCGTCGGCGACGCCGCCGCCGCCGAAGCCTCACGGCTGATCGTGGGCATGTCGACCAGTGTCGGACGCGGCCTCCTGGGAACGCTGCGGGAACGGTTCACCGAACGCCGTCCGGGCTGCGACCTGCGGCTGCGTCAGGTCAACTGGACCGACCCCACGGCGGGCCTGGTCGAGGGCGAGGTCGACATGGCGTTCGTCTGGCTGCCGTTCCCCGGTCAGGACGATTTCAACGTCCGGGTCGTGGCCCGAGAGCCACGCTGGGTCGCGTTCCGGAACGACCACTGGCTGGCCAAACGGGACGAGGTCGACTTCACCGAGCTCCTGGACGAGAACTTCCTGGCGCTCCCCGAAAGCGCCGGCCCGCTCCGCGACCACTGGCTCGCGATCGACGAGCGCGGCGGGCGGCCACCGGTGGCCTGCACGACCGTGACGAACGCCGAGGAGACCTTCGCGGCGCTCGAGGGCGGCGACACCATCGTCCTGCTCGCCGCCGGCAACGCCGAGATCTACCGGCGGCCGGGGATCATGACCATCCCGGTCACGGGCCTGTCCCCCAGCGTACTCGCCCTCGCATGGCGGCCGGGCGACCATCGCAGTACCGTCCGCGACCTGGTCGAGGCCCTGTCACCCGAGCCGCAGCACCCCCGGACGTGATCCTCCGTACGCTCCTGCTGGCCTCCTGGACACGAGGGCGGGTGGCGCGCCGCCGCCGCGTGAACCGACTGCCTCCACTCCAGGCCTCGGGAACGTCCCGTTACTCCAGCAGATACTGACCCGCGATCTGCTGGAGCAGATCCCTGACCTCCGCGGGCGTGGTACGGAAGAACTCCTGCGGGGTGCGCACCGTGCCGTATGCGTGGGTGGCCCAGACTTGTCCCGGCGGCACCATCGTGCTGCCGTACTGCCCCGGTTTTGGCACCGACCACGCGCTTCGGCTGATCGTCACGCCCGGCGGCACCGCGCACGGCCACTTCCCCGGGTTCGCCTCCTACATGATGATGCGCTCCCAGCGTCTGCCCGCCGACGGTGTCCTGAGCTACAAGCGCGACCACCAGGCCGGCGTCACGGGCCCGGTGCTCGGGTCGCCGTGACCAGGGGCAGCAAAGTAGGAGCGTATCCCCAGGTCAGGACAATGTGCCGATGTCTGTCGGAATCCACTCACTGCCCCGTTTGCCGACGTTGATTCTCGGCACGAGTTCTCGACGCTTACCACCTGCGACCTCATGGTTCCCCGGCGGAGTGTCGACAGACGAGGGCACCCTCAGTGGGTCAACGGCGCACCCGATAGCGCAGGTGAAGCACCTGGTTGCCCTGAATCACCACGTCAGGATCCTCCAACAGGTGCTGCGCGTGGACCGACCCGAAGTAGCGCTTGCCGGATCCGAACACGACGGGTACGACGTCCATGCGCACCTCGTCGATCAGACCCGCGGCAAGCACCTGGCCACCGACGTCGCCAGCGGCGACCTCGACCATGCGGTCACCCGCAAGCTCCTGCGCCTTGGCCACGGCTGCCTCGACGCCGTCGACGAAGTGAAACGGCGCCTCGGGGTCCCAGCCCTCAGGCATCGGCCGGTGCGACACGACGACCACGTGGTCGATGCCGCCCGGCGGCTTCCCGTCCCAGCCGTCCGTCAGGTCGAAGACGTGGCGGCCGACGATCGTGACTCCGATCTGGTCCCAGTACGGCCGGGTGTAGTCGTAGGACGTCTGCGAGACCTTCAGCTCGCCGCTCTCGTCCAACGGGACGTCACCGCTGGACAACCAGTCGAACAGCGGTCCGGGCTGGTCATTCTCGTCCGCGACGAAACCGTCCACCGACACCGAGCTGTACATGACCACCTTGCCCACGGGGCTCTCCTCTGCTTTGGGGTGCCCCCAAATTAGCGTGTCGTGAGCTGCCGCTCTTGTAAGAAATCAATCGGCCGGCAGCGGCCAGCCGTCCAGCGCGTGGCCGGGATGTTCGCGCAGGAACCGCCGCCGAACTTCGACGTACCGGGTCGGCGTGAGCCCGGTGAACGCCCGGAACTCGTGGCCGAAGTGGGCCTGGTCGAAGTAGCCTGCGCCACCGGCGAGGTCGCCCCAGTCGATCGGTCCGACGGGGTTGATCGCGAACACGGTGGCGGCGAAACGGTAGGTGCGGGCCAGCCGCTTCGGCGTGACGCCGATGAGCTTCTTGAACCGCTGTGCCAGATGAGTGCTGCTGACACCGGCTGCCACGCTCAGGTCGCCGATCGCCACCGCCCCGCTGGTCGCCGCGATGACGCTGCTCGTATGGCGGACCAGCCCCAGGCCGGAGGTCTCGCACAGCCGTCGCATCAGCTCCTCCTCGAGCAGCGTCAGCATCTCGTGCGGTCCGTCCGCCGTGGCCAGCCGGTCTCGCAGCTCAGCAATGGCGGGCCGGCCCCAAACCTGCTCCACCGTCACCGGCCGGTCACACAGCTCGGCCGCGGGCATCGGCAGGAACGGCGCCAGCCCCCACGGCTTGAAGTGCACGCCGACTGACCGGGTCCCCGGCGGATAGCCGAACTCGAAGGCGCGGGTGGGCATGGTGACCACGCAGCCGTCGGCGTACTCAGCCGTCTCGATGTCAGTGCCGGCGCGGATGCGGAACGGCGCCCCGAGGTTGACGATGAGCAACGCCGCCGGCATCGGCGGCAGCGTCAGCCGGGCGTATGGCGGCGCACCCTCCAGGTAGTAAAGGTCGTCGATCAGCCCGTCCAGCGGCGGTCGCGGCACTCTGGACACGTACTCCACGCCCACAGTATCGCCGACGCCCCCGCCGGCATCGAGCGCCGGGATGGTCCAGCCGCGCTGCCGCCGGAACGGGCGAGCGTCCGGCGTTACGCAGTCGGCAGGTCGGTGAGGTCCAGGCGCCGGTCGGCGTCGGTCAGGACGTTCTCCCACTCGGGTAGGGCGAGGGTGTCCTGGATCATCAGCGTGTTGATCAGACCGAGGGCCGACTGGAGAATGCGCAGGCACAACATCCCCAGTTCCTGTTCTTCGCGCCGGTTGGAGGCGAGCTCTCCGCGCTTGCCGAACTTGATGTAGTCGTTGACGCCGTTGTAGTTCTCCACCACGTTCAGCCCGGATTCGGTCTCCCGCTGAAGATCGCGGTCGCGAAGCCAGCGGGCCAGGAAGACGGTGCGCTGAGCGCGGCCGACCTCCAGCATCGCGGCGTAGGCGGGGTGGGTGGTCTCGCTGGTGAACCGGCGCAGCAGGGCCTCGGTGGAGGCGGTCCGCAGCCGGATCGCGGTGGCGTACTTCATCATGATGTCGTAGTTCTGGGTGATGATGTCCCACCGGATCGGCCTGGTCAGCGCGGGTCCGAGCAACGGGTAGGAGAAGTCCTCGCCCCGGCCGGGTACATACAGCTTCATCTTGTTGATCTGCTTGAACCGGGCGACCAGGTCGAAGTCCAGCAGCCGGGTGATCCCGAACCCGACGAACGAGGCGCCGTGGGAGTCGACGAAGTTCTGCTCAATCTCCATGTCGGTGCCGTGCCGCATCGCGCCCTCGACCATGGCGTGCACCTCGGACGCGGAGCAGGAGATCAGCTGGGAGTGGACGGCCATGGACCCGCCGGTTTCGACCGTCCAGTAGATCAGCACGCCGCGCTTGGCCCTGCGGTAGCGGGAGTGCCACTCGGTGAAGATGTTCTGATCGAAGGCCGAGAAGTGAGTGGAGTCCGAGGCGACCGCGGTCGTGCCCTCGCCCCACAGAGCGGCCTGCCGGACGGCGAAGGTCGCGTTGGCGATCACCCGGGCGACCTCGCGGCAGGCCTCGACGGTCAGATAGCGGCGGCGCGCGTACCGAAGGTCGTCCTCGGTGTGGGGATGGTCGCCGGCGGCGACCGCGCGGATCCCGGTCCCCGTCCCGTAGGCGTAGATCAGCAGCAGGAGCCCTTCAAACAGCACCGCCGCGTCCAGGTGGTTCTGCGTCCCGGCCGAGGTGAAGACGTTCAGGCAGCCCGTCCGCAGGGCGGTCTCGATCAGCATGTCCATCAGCGGGACGACGCCCCACCGGTCCCGGATCGCCTGATGGGAGGCTGATACTCGCCGACGATCGGGGACAGATTTTCGTGGTGCACACCGCGCGACCGCGCAGGCCCGAGCTTGTGGGGACGTGCCCGCAGATATACGCCATCGGGATCGCGGCGGGGCGGCTGATGGTGCTGTCCTTCGACGGCACCCTGACGGCATTCGGCGCCCCCTCCTAGAGTTCGCCACGTCGTTACCCAGGACCGGGATGGGACTCGCGCGAACCTGAGTGGTGGGCCATTACTCAGGTCCGCCGTTCAGTGCGAATACGAGCGGAACGTGATGTTTCCAGATGGCCGGGAGACCTCAATGACCGGACACGTGTGGGCCTATGCCCGCGTCTCCACCCGTGACCAAAACCCTCGGCTCCGGCTCGACGCCCTGACGGCCGATGGCTACGACACCTTGGTGATGGAGAAGGTCAGTGTGCGCGCACGCCGTCGATGGCGATCGCCAGCAAGCGGTCGGCTTCGACTGGGCCGTCGGGGTTCTGCTCGGTGGCCAGGGCAATGGCGCTGACGAGCTTGAGCAGATGGGTGATGGCGATCTCGGGGCGCACGGCGTCTGCCGTTCGGGCACGTGCGAGGAGGGCATCACCGGCGTTGATGATCATGTCGTGACAGGTACTGCCGAGGGTCGGGTCACCGCCGCGCATTAGTGACGCGCCCAGCCCCCGGTTGGCCACTGCGTGTGCGCCGACGGCGCGGAGCCAGGTCAACAGCGCTTCTGTCGGATCGGGGGCGGAGAGCAGGTCGTCGGCCTTGGCGCAGAGCGCGGCCACGCGGTCTTTGAAGACCGCCTCCAGGAGCGCCTGCCGGGAGGGGAAGTGCCGGTGCAGGGTGGCTGAGCCGACTTCAGCGCGGCGGGCGACCTCCTCCAGGGAGGCGTCGGCGCCGTGCTCGGCGATGAGGGCCCCGGCGGCGGCGACGATCCGGTCGACGTTGCGGCGGGCGTCGGCGCGCATCCGCTGCCGGGGCGGTACGGCGGCGTCTTTGGACACGGGGCACTCCTGGCGACTTGATAAGTGGGGTGGTCCTCCATATCGTAGCGAACGATAACTGGAGGGCCACCCCATTTATGGGAATGGCTCCTATTCTGTGTGGACGCGAGGGAGAGACAGTGACGCCGACGAACAAGACCGTCGTGGTGGTGGGAGCGACCGGCCTGCAGGGCCGGGCCGTGACGCACCACCTGCTACGCGGCGGCTGGCGGGTGCGTGCGCTCACCCGTGACCCGAACGGAATACAAGCCCAAGCACTGGCGCGAGCCGGTGCGCAGGTGGTGCGGGCGCGGATGGAGGACATCGATTCCCTGACCGCCGCAGCCGAGGGCGCCTGGGGGCTGTTCAGTGTCCAGCCCACGGTCGGCTCGCCCGGCACCGCACCGGACTTCACCACCGAGGACGAGGTGCGCTGGGGCGTGAACGCCGCCGAGGCCGCGCACGCCGCCGGCGTCGGGCACCTGGTCTTCACTTCGGTCGCCGGCGCGGACCGCCACCTCAGCGAGAAGGTGCCGTCGAACCTGGTCAGCAAGTGGCGGATCGAGCAGCACATCGCCCACCTTGGCCTGCCCGCGACAATCCTGCGGCCGGTCTCCTTCATGGAGAACTTCACCGGCGGATACGCGCTGCAGAACGGGAACCTGTCCACCGGGATCGCACCGGACACCCCCCAGCAGATCATGGCTGTCGATGACGTCGGCGCCGTCATCGAGTTGGTGTTCTCCCACTCCCAGGAATGGATCGGCCGGGCAGTCTCCTTGGCCGCCGACGAGCTCACGCCGGTACAGGTCGCAGCGGCCATCGAAAAGGCGCTCGGGATATCGCTGCCCTATGTCCAGATCCCGATCGAGGCGATCCGGGCCCTGAGTGAGGACTTCGCCTACGCCAACGAATGGCTCAACGAACGCGGCTACCGCGCGGACATCACCGCCACCCGGCGAATCCACCCTACTGCGATGGACTTCTCCACCTGGCTGGAGCGCACCGGCGCCGCCCAGATCTCCGCGTTCCTGGACGCCGCGCGCACCGCAGGCCAGGGCGCGTGAACGCCCGCACACCCGACCTCGGACGTGTCGGGATCTGGGCGGGGGACTTCGACACCCTCTCCGCAGCCGATGTCCGCCAGGCTGCAGCCGCGATCGAAGACCTCGGTTATGGCACCCTGTGGTTCCCCGAGACCACGGGACGAGAGGCCATGGCTCAGGCCGCTCTGCTGCTGGCGGCCACCCAGCAGATCACCGTGGCCGCCGGCATGGCCGACATCTACGCGCGTGACGCGGTCACGGCCGCCGCCGCACAACGCACCCTCGAAGATGCCTTCCATGGACGATTCCTGCTCGGCCTGTGGGACAGTCACCCGAGCCTGGCCGAGGACGTCCGCGGCCACCGCTTCGGGCCGCCCCTGGCCACCATGTGCTCCTACCTCGACGCGCTCGACACGGCCCCATTCGGGCCACCCGGCACGATTACCTCACCGCACCGCGTACTGGCTGCCCTGGACTCTGGCTTGCTCGCCCTGGCCGCCGAACGCGCCTGGGGCGCGACCGTGCTGGGCATGCCCACCGAATACACTCGCACCGCCCGTAAGATCCTCGGAGATGACCGCCTCCTGGCCGTCACCCAACTGTGCGTACTCAGCCACGACCGCACACACACCACCGAACTGGCCCGCACCACGACCGCAGCCGCCCTGCCCAACCGCCGCGAACTACTGCGCGGACTTGGATACCCATCCCCAGACGCGCTCGACGATCGGCTTGTCGACGCGATCGTGGCCCACGGTCGCGCTGAGGACATCGCCCACCGCATCCAAGAACACCTCGACGCCGGAGCCGACCACGTCAGCCTCCACCTCCTGACCGCCGAACCGCATATTCCGCCCATACAGCAGTGGGAGCAACTCGCCTCGCACCTCACAACCTGACCAGCACACCAACCAGAGACACACGGAACAAGGGCGGTTTCCGAACACGACCTGGGCTTCGTCAACCCCGCCATCTACCGCATCGGCCACAGCGCCGAATAGCACGCCGCCTTCCACGATGCGACCCACGGGGAACAACACCGTGACGATCCCCGATAAAACGATCAATGGGAAGCCTGCAGGGCAGTTCTCAGGTCATGGGTACCGAGTTGTGAAATCAATCAGGCTGCGGCCGCTCGCTCGTGTTCGAAGCATGCTCGGGCGCGAACCAGGGCAACCAGACGGGGTGCGGTCGAAGGCGCACCAGGGGACCCACCCAGTCATCCAAAGATCACAGGTCACTCCGCCATATGGCTCTCGTACTGCACTGAAGCCACAAAGATCGCAAACAGTGTTTCATGGATTGTTGCAAACGAGCAGACCGGCCGCATCGCCGCCACCGTCGGGAGCCCCTGGAGCCGCTACGCACCAGGCGGCGATCACGCTGAGTAACAGCCATCGGCATCAAAAGCATCGAATAGGCGACACCTGATTATGCGAGGTCGCCAGTGCCGCCCCCTTCTAGGCGCTCAGCACCTTGCGGAGCAGCGCGGCGAACTCCGCGGGGTGCGTGCTGAGACCCGTGTGCCCACCGGGGAAATGGATGAGCTTCGTGCCGGACCGTTCGGCCAAGAAGGCGGCGGGACGGTAGGGCAGTTCGCCGCGCGAGTCCTCTCCGCCCGCGAGCACGAGCCGGTCCGACAGGGCCGCCAGACGATCCACGTCCGGGGCGTAGGCCATGAAGCTCGGCACGATACGCCCGAGAAAGTAGGGCATGTTCGCCATTGTTCGCTCAGCTCGTGCCGCCGCCTGCGGCGGCAGTTCGGTGACCCTTTCGGCGGCGACGGGCTCCTCGGCACCCGGCCGTCTGAGGCCTGCCGCGAACTCGATCACCGCGGGCATCAGCCCGTCTCGGCGGAACGTGTCCTGGACTCGGGCGAGCAGCGCGCGGTGCTCGGCGACGTCCGGTAGCACCTCCACGGCCGGCGGCTCGTGCGCCACCACGCGTTCGATCCGCTCGGGGTGGGCGGTGAGCAGGTGCAGCGCGACGATCGCACCTGAGCTACAGCCGGCCACGCGGGCGGCCGTATCTGGAGACAGCAGCTCCAGCAGCCGGAACGCGTCGTCGGCATGCTGCGCGACCTGCTGAGTGGCCTGCGGGTCGTCCAACGGGCTGCGGGACATACCGCGCAGGTCGTAGGACGCGACCGTGTAGTCGGCGGCCAGGTCGTCGACGATGCCGTCGAAGGAGGCGGCATCGCCCGCGCCGCCGGGGATCAGCAGCAGGAGCGGACCGCTTCCGCGCACCTCGTAGTGCAGGGTGGCGCCGTCCACTCGCAGGCGGCCTGTGGTCGGGTCGGTCATGAGGGGACTCCTTCACGGGGTGCGGGCCAGTGCTCCAGGAGAGTGTGCAGGGCGTCGAGGCAGCGGGCCCAGGAGTCCTCGGCCGGGCGTGTGTGTGCGAACCCGCCGGCGGCCTCGAGGCTGACAAAGCCGTGGAGCGTGCTGCGCACCAGCCGGACCGCGTCGGTCAGGTCGGGCTCGGCCAGCGCGTAGGCGCGCAGCATGCTGTAGGTCAGCTCGACCGCACGTCGCGGCCCGGGCGCCCGGGCCGCGAGCTCGGGATCGACCTGCGTCGGGATCTGCGTCGCGGTGTACCGGCCAGGGTGGGTATGGGCGTACGCCCGCCAGGCATTCGCGAACGCCACCAGCGCGTCCTTCCCCGCCCGCCCGGCGGTGGCCTCGGCGATGCGGATGGTCTTCTCGTCCGCTGCCAGCAGCGCGATCCGCCCGCGTAGGTCCTCCAAGCCGCGCACGTGCGCATAAAGGCTCGCATCCTTCACCCCGAGCCGCCGCGCCACCGCCGACATGGTCACGTGGTCGAGCCCGACCTCGTCCGCCAGTTCGGCGCCCGCGAGCGTCACCCGGTCCTCCGTCAACCCGGCCCGCGCCATACGCGCACCACCCTTCTCCTTGAGAGGTTAGTTTAAAACTAACCTTCCTAGGTTAATCCTTGGGGGTCGAGAATGGCAAACAGAACAGCGGGGCTTCGCTGCATCGACTTTCTGGATGGAGGTTTGTGGAAGGTGTCCGTTTCTGGACGCCTGGGAGGGATCTGGGGGCACGCCGTCCCGAACCGGCTGAACGGCCCGACGAACTCGCCGATCTCCCATACGGCACTGCGCTACTCACCAGCGGCCGGTTGTAGGCCGCGATCCGTGACGCGTCCTGGTTCGACCGGCCCGACGGCGCCAAGGACAAGTACGCGCACATCGTCGTGGTGTCCCACGAGATGAATACCAGTCACGAGCAGACCGACGGATAGGAAGCCGCGGCGCGACCTCAGGCGCATCCCCCTGGAGGACGTCAACGGGCTCGTCTGGGACGCCGCCGACTGCGGGACGGTGCCGGCCGTCCCGGCTGCGCGGCTCTATTCGCTGGAAGGCCGGGCTGCTGGTGGCGCTGCGGGCTTACGCCCGTTCCGCCTGGGCGCCGCCCGGCTCGGGAGGTGCGGCGCTGTCCGCCGTGCGGTGCAGCCGTGCCGGATCGGCGAGAGTCAGGGCCACCGGCACGGCCAGTTGCCAGCCGATCTCGTACGCCTCGGCGAAGCGCTCGTCGCCGAGCGCGGCCTGGCCGCGGCCACTCAGCGTGCGGATCTGCGGATCAGTGCGGTCGTGGGCGCCCCGTAGACGGGCCGCCGCGCCGAGTATGACGGCCACGTCCCGGTGCCGCCCGTACCACGCGGCGAGGCCGGCCACGGTCACCGCCACTGTCGCCGCGATCGGCATGTCCTTGCTGGCGACCGCCGCCGCGTACGCCCGACCCAGCGTCTCCTCGGCGCCTGGCCCGTCGCTGAGCTCGAGACAGAGCGCGCCTCGCACCGCGCCGACCAGCGCCTGCCAGCCGTCGGACGGGGGGTGTTCGGACAGCCCAGCTTCGGCCGGCTCGATCAGCTCGCGCGCCCGCTCCAGGTCACCGAGCCGCACCTTCAGGTCGGCCTCCCGCGCGTCGAGCAGAACCGCCATCTCGGGTGACGCCGAGCGCAGCGCGCGCTCCCGGGTCGCGGCGATCATCTCGGTCGCCCGCGCGGTTCCGCCGAGCCGCACGTGCAGATCGATCAGGCGCAGGTCGATGAAGATCTCGTCGCTGAGGCTGAGCGACCCGAACTCGCGGGCCAGCCGTTTGGCCTTGTTCAGGTCGGCCAGTGCGCCGTCGAGGTCGCCGTCGTACTGCCGCAGCAGCGCGCGTAGCGGCAGCGCCCTGGCCAGGCCCCAGCGGTCGCCTGCCCGGGCGAAGCACTCCAGGGCGGCGGTCACGTCGCCGCGAACCGGATCGAGTTGGCCCTCGTTCTCGGCGAACCGGGCCCGAAACATGCGCGCCAGCCCGGCCAGCCACACGTCCGGCCCGTCGACCAGCCGCTGGGTGATCGTCGGCGACGCCTCGATCTCTACCAGGCAGGCCAGCCCGATCGCGGCCAGCGCGCCGCCGAAGCCCGGCAACTCCGGATAGCTCAGCAGCCGGTCGATGAGCGCCCGCCGCTCCTTGATCGAGTCGTCGACCGGCGTGCCCTGGGTGGCGATGGTGTTGAGCAGCAACAGTCCCTCGGCGATGTCGTGTTCCACGCTCGGCCGCTCAGCCGGCACCGCGACCGCCTTGCCGAGCCAGTAGGCCGCTTCGGGGTGCCGGCCGAGCATCTGCCAGTACCAGGTCAGGTTCACCGCGAGCCCGATCGCGCCGCCGGCGTCACCGCTGTCGCAGAGGTGGCGCAGGGCGGCGAGCACGTTGTCGTACTCGGCACGCAGCACGTAGAGCGCGTCGAGTTGCTCGGGGCCGCGCAGCAGCGGGTCGTAGCGGGCGACCAACTCGGTGAAGTGGTTGGCGGCCAGGTCCTGCATGCCGGTCAGGGCGCCCTGCTCGGCCAGGCTCTCCAGGCCGTACTCGCGGATCGTCTCCAGCATCCGGTACCGGCCGGTGTCCGGCGCGAGCTGCAGCAACGAACGGTCGACCAGGCCCGCGAGCAGCTCCGGGATCTCACCAGTCGACACCGCGGTGCCGGCACACACCGCGGTGGCCGAGGCCGGCGTGACGCCGCCGGGCAGGACTGAGATCCGCTCCGCCATCGTCCGCGCGTCCGCGTCGAGTAGGTCCCAGCTCCACGCGATGACCGCGCGCAGCGTGCGGTGCCGGGGGGAGGCGGTCCGGCTGCCGGTGGTGAGCAGGCGGAACCGGTCGGACAGCCCGGCGGCCAGGTCGGCCAGCGAGAGGGTGCGCAGCCGGGCTGCGGCCAGTTCGAGCGCGAGCGGCATGCCGTCCAGGCTGCGGACGATGTGCAGCACCTCGCCGAGGTTGTGCTCATCGACGTCGAACCCGGGCCGCACGGCCGCTGCCCGCTCGGTGAACAGGCGCACCGACGCCGTACGGCGGGCCTGCTCGACGCCATCGTCCGGGCCTGGCAGCACGAGCGGGCCGAGCGGCACCAGCGCCTCGCCGTCGACCGCGAGGGGCTCTCGGCTGGTGGCCAGCACGCGCAGCCCGGCACAGCGGGCCAGCAGCGCCGAGATCAGGTGCGCCACGGCGTCGATCAGGTGCTCGCAGTTGTCCACCACGAGCAGGCTCTCCTGGCCGTCCAGCTGGTCGGCCAGCACGTCCAGTTCGCCGGCGGACTCGCTGACGACGTCGCCGCGCAGCTTGGCCGAAACCTCGAATATCGCGCCGCCGCGCAGCCCGATCGCGGCCAGCAGCGCCGCGCCGACCTTGGCCGGTTCGGTGACTGAGGCGAGGTCGATCATCCAGGCGCCGTCGCGGTACTCGTGCCGGTGGCGGCGGGAGGCTTCGACGGCGAGCCGGGTCTTACCGGCACCGCCGGGACCGAGCACGGTGATCAGGCGCCCGCCGACGAGCAGTGTGTCGATCCGGGCGAGGTCGTCGTCGCGGCCGATGAAGCTGGTCAGCGGCGCGGGCAGGTTGCCCGGCCTGGTCCGCGCGGCGTGGGCGGGCTGCTCGGCGCGCAGCAGGCTCAGGTGGCGCTCGCGAAGGGCGGCGCCCGGGTCGGTGCCGAGCTCGTCGGCCAGGGTTTCGCGGACCTGCTCGTACAGGGCCAGGGCTTCGGCCTGGCGCCCCTGGGCGGCGAGCGCGTCCATGAGCAGCGCGGCGGCGCGCTCGTGGACGCGGTGCTCGGTGAGCAGGGCGGTCAGGCGGGCGGCGGCATCGTCGGCACGCCCCAGCGCCAGCTCGGCGTCGGCGAGGTCGGCGACGGCCTCGACCGAGGCATGGGCCAGCCGGGTCGCGGCGGCGGGCGCTACCGCGGCGACGACCGTGGGCTCGGCGCCGGGATGGTCGTACCACAGCGCCACGGCCTCGCCGAGCACCGCCGCCGCGGCGTTCGGGTCGCCGGCGCGCAGGCGGTCACGGCCGGCTGCGGCGAGTTGCTCGAACCGCAGCGCGTCCACGTCGGCCGCGTCCACGGCCAGCCGGTAGCCGCCTGCGACCTGTGCGACGTCGCCAGCCGAGCCGAGGGTCCGGCGCAGCCGCGAAACGAGAGCCTGCAGGGCATGGGCGGGGCCGGCCGGCGGATCCTCGGCCCAGATCGCGTCGACCAGGACGCCCTGCTCGACCACTCGCCCGCCGGCCAGCGCCAGCCGTACGACCAGACTCTGCAACCGCGCACCCGCAACGGGCAGGGCGGTGTCACCGCGAGACACCTCAAAGGCGCCGAGCAGCGTGACGCGAAGCCGCGCATCCCCGTCCATTCCCCGATCTTCGCGTACGCACCGGCGGATCCTCACATCAGGGCAGCGACCATGTCAGCGCCGTGGGCGTCCCGTGTGAGCGGTCCGCCGCAGTCTTGGCCTGTCGCGGAGAGCAAGTTCCGGAAGGGGATTTCTCATGCATGACGTAGTGATCGTGGGCGCCGGCCCGGTCGGTCTTTTCCTCGCCTGCGAGCTTGGCCTCGCAGGCTGCTCCGTCCTGGTGCTCGAGCGAGAGCCGGAACCCGGCTCCCCGTGGAAGGCGGACCCGCTCGGGATGCGGGGCCTGTCCGCAACGTCGGTCGAGGCGTTCCACCGCCGCGGGATGCTGCACCCGCTGCTGACGGCGTCGGGCGTCAACGACTATCCCGGTGCCAACCCCGACGCGGACGAGCCGGCACCCCCTCGCAGCGTGGGGCACTTCGCCGGCATGATGCTCGATCCGGCCAAGGTTGACGTCACTGCCCTGCCGTTCCGGCTTCCCGGCCCGGCACCGGACTTCATGTTGACCAGCCTCGAGGCGATCGAGTCAGTATTGGCTGAGCGGGCAACCAAGCTGGGCGTGGAGATCAGGCGCGGCGTCACGGTCTCAGCCATCGCACAGAACGAGGAGAGCGTGATCGTGCACGCCGGCGAGCACGAGTACGCGGCGCGCTGGCTCGTCGGCTGCGATGGCGGACGCAGCGCGGTGCGTGGTCTCGAGGGCTTCGAGTTCGTTGGCACCGAGCCGCAGTTCACCGGCTACACCATGCTCGTCACCGTCGCCGACCCCGAGAAGCTACGCCCCGGGATCAACCTGACGCCCACGGGTATGTACGTCCAGATGCCCACCGAAGGGCACATCGGCATGATGGAGTTCGACTGCGGCGCCTTCGACCGCTCGCAGCAGCCGACTCGCGACCACCTCCAGGCGGTGCTGCGCCGCGTGTCTCGCACTGACGTGACGTTGAGCGAGGTCCATCTCGTCTCGAGCTTCACCGACCGGGCGATGCAGACGACGACCTACCGGCAGGGACGTGTCCTGCTCGCGGGCGACGCTGCGCACATCCACTCACCCCTGGGCGGACAGGGACTCAATGCCGGCATCGGCGACGCCATGAACCTAGGGTGGAAGCTCGCGGCGACCGTGCACGGGCACGCGCCGGACGGGCTCCTCGACACCTACAGCCGCGAACGCCATCCGATCGGCGCATGGGTGCTCGACTGGACGCGCGCCCAGGCTGCGGCCATGAAACCGGACCCGCATGCCCAGGCGGTCCAGGGATTGATTCGCGACCTGCTCGGGACTCGGGGCGGAACGACCTACGTGTTCGAGAAGATGTCGGGATCGTCGATCCGCTACGAACTCGGCAGCGAGCAGCCGCTGGTCGGCCGCAACGCCCCGGACTTTCGTTTTGAGGACGGCACTCGCCTCGGTGACCTGATGCAGGACGGACGAGGCGTCGCGCTTGATTTCAGCACCGACCATCGTCTGCGTGATTCGGCAACGGGCCGGGAGAGCCGGATGCGGTATGCAGCCGGGCCGGCGAAGAACGACCTCGGATTGAGTGCCGTGCTCGTCCGGCCGGACGGCATCGTCGTCTGGGCGGGTGATCGCGACTTCGATCAGAAAGCGTTCGAGCGGGCCGTAAGCCAGTGGTTCGGCACTTCGGAGAGCTGAGCAGTACTCCATTCCCTGGTGAATCTTCCTTTTCCCGAACCGATTTCAAGGAGCACACATGACGATCACCCTCCGACCTGGGAGCACCGTGTTGTTCACCGGCGATTCGATCACCGACTGCCAACGGCTGGAGAGCGAAGACGGCCTCGGGTTCGGCTACCCGCTGCGCATCGCGGGCGAGTGGGGCCTCCGGCATCCGGACCGCCCCGTGACCTGGCTGAACACCGGGATCGGCGGCAACAAGGTGATGGACCTCGAAGCCCGCTGGCAGGCGGACGTGCTCGACGCGCACCCGGATGTGGTGTCGATCCTCGTCGGGGTCAACGACATGGGCTGGCACACGCTAGACCCGAAGGGGTACGTGATCCCCGTGGAGGAGTTCGAAGCAGGTTATGACCGCCTGCTCGCGCCTCTCGCCGAGGCGGGCACGGAGCTGATCCTCATCGAGCCGTTCCTCCTGCCGATCCACGGCGTCGTCGAGGCCGGTGTCGCGCCCGCGTTCATCGGAGAGGAAGAACGAAAGGAATGGCGCGCCGACCTGAACTCGAAGATCCAGGCCGTGCAGGAACTCGCCGACAAGTACGGTGCCCGTCTGCTTCCCGCCGACAGCATGTTCGCCGAACTCGCTGCGACGACCGGGCCGGAGTACTGGGCTGCGGACGGCGTACACCCGACGCCGGCCGGTCACGCCGCACTCGCGGAGGCCTGGCTGCGCCTGGTCGTGTGACCGGACCTCGCGATCCCCCGCGACACCGGCGATTGTAAGGAGCTTCGCCGGCAGGCCCACCGATGTCCTGGGCGCCGGAGGCGCCGATATCCTCGCGAGCATGATCGTTCTCGGCGCCAACCGCTGTTCCTGGATTCCTCAACCCCAGTCTGGGGCCGTTCGGCTCCCGAGTCTGGTTGGCGCCGACGCCGTTTTATCTACCTACTTTGAGGAACGAAGCGCTAGCGGGTAGTGACCCGGTAGTCGTACTTGATACGGTTAAGGAAGAAGTCCCGGACGTCCTCAGCGAGCAGCTCCGGCACCTCCATCGCGGCGAAGTGGCCGCCGCGCTCGAACTCCGACCAGTGCCTGATGTCGTACAGCCGCTCGGCCAGTGGTCGCACCGACTGAGTGATGTCGTGCGCGAACACCGCCACGCCAACCGGTACCGGGCACGGCTCGATCCGCCGCGGAGTCTCGCGGGACAGCCGCGCCGAGGAAGCCGCGGTGGCGGTCAGCCAGTACAGCGAGATGTCGGTGAGCATCCGCTCGTCACTGATCTGCGAGCGTGGGTCCGTCCACTGTGCGAAGCGCTCGGCGATCCAGGCCAGCTGGCCGACCGGCGAGTCGGTCAGCGCGTAGCCGATGGTCTGCGGGGTGGTGGCCTGCAGAGCCTGGTACGGCGGACGATTCGCCATCAGCTGCCTGACCTTGTCCAGCCGAGCTTTATCCGTTTCGGACAGTTCAATGTCGACGTCCGGGACCGGCCGGGTCGGCAGGTAGTTGATGTGCACCCCGACGACCTGCTCGGGTGCCACCGCGCCGAGCGCCATTGAGATGCCCGAACCGAAGTCGCCACCCTGCGCGCCGTAGCGCTCGTACCCGAGACGGCGCATTAGCTCAGCCCAGGCCCGCGCGACCCGGACGATATCCCAGCCGCGCTCGTAGGTCGGCCCGGAGAAGCCGAAACCCGGGATGGACGGAATCACCAGATGGAAGTCGCGCGACAGCGGCTCGATCACGTCGAGGAACTCTAGGAACGAACCGGGCCAGCCGTGGGTGAGGATCAGTGCGAGCGCGTCCGGTTTCGAAGACTGGACGTGGACAAAGTGGATGTTCTGGCCGTCGATCTCGGTGGTGAAGTGCGGAAGCTCGTTGAGCTTGGCTTCGTGCTCGCGCCAGTCGTAGCCGGTGCGCCAGTATTCGGCCAGTTCCTTGAGCCGCGCCAGCGGGAAGCCGTAGTCCCACCCGGCATCGGCGACCTCGTTGGGCCAACGGGTGCGGGAGAGCCGGTCGGTCAGGTCGTCGAGGTCGGCCTGGGGGATGTCGATGCGGAACGGCTTGATCATGATCTTAACTCCAGGGGGATTCATTCGGTGCCCAAATGTTCGGACGTGTCGGTTTCGGAGGCGATGAAGTCGGTGCGGACGGTGACGGTGTAACGGGTGCCGGTTTCGAATATGGCCGTGAGGCGGTGGCGGCCTTCGGCGATCCAGGTGTCGTCCTCGTCCTCGTCGTCGCGTTCGATGACGATGGCGTGGTTGACGGTCAAATGCCGGAGGTACAACAGGTCAGCCACGGCGCCCCCTAGGCGAAACGGAGGGGGCGAAAGGGCGGATGGCCCTGAATGGATCCGCGCGGTGTTGCACCAGGTTCCGAAAGGATTCCGGCGCCATCCGCTGTAAGGGGCGCAATCGACTGATTCCGCTCCCAAGCGTCATCCGACCGCTACCCAGACGACATGCTTGTCAGTGGTGCGCACCACAGATGTTCACCAGCAGGTCAGTGGTCGTGTGCTGGGGATGCTGCCCCTCGACCTCAGCCCGTCGCATATGGTCGACGACCTTGTCGCTGCCGCGGAGTTCGCCCCCGCGCGGCGAGTGCACCACCACATCGTCGGTGAAGACGATAGCGGCATCCTCCCATCGCTCCTCGTCGAGCAGACGCGCGAAGCGGGTGAGCAGGTCGGTGATCACAGTATCCGTGGACATGACATCCCTTTCGTTGGGATATCCAACATTGGCGTCGCCAACTATACGCAGATTCATTGGCCACGCCAACGATGTATGGTGGCTGTCGTGGAAGAGACACCCGCACGCCTGACCGCGAAGCCGAGCTGGCTGCTCGCCCAGCTGGCACTGCACGCCCACCGGTTGGCGTCCGACGGCTTTGGTGAAGTGGGTGCGCGTGGATACCACTACCGCATCCTGGCCGCGTTGGACGAATTCGGGGCGGCCAGTCAGGCCGATCTTGGGCGCCGGTGCAACATGGACCGCAGCGACGTCGTGGCGGCGATCAACGAACTGGCCGAGCAGAGTTTTGTCGAGCGGACGCCGGACCCGGATGACCGAAGGCGCAACATAGTGACCCTCACCATGGCGGGTGATCGGCAACTGCAACGCATGGACCGAGCACTTGACAAGGTGCAGGACGACCTACTCGGACCGCTTCCGGCCGAGGATAGGCAGACCTTGACCCGCCTGCTCACTCAACTGCTCACGCACCACCAACAGGGGTGAGCATCGGCTGGCGGCGGTCGCTGCGACGAACTGGATGGGCGATGTCTGCCGGGAGAACGAGAACCTGCGGCCTCGGAGATGCTTGACGCCGAAGGCCCTAAAGGTCAACTCGACCAGCCCTCGTGACCAGCAGCTCGCCGGGATCCCCCACATCTACGACCCCGAAAACGAAGCCCTCGACGTCCTCGCCATCGAGCTGGTCGAGCAACCCGGCGAACGGCATTCGGACGGCCGGTGGCGGTAGCCCGGCGACCTTCAGCCCACTGCCGCCACTGACCGTTCCGTTGTTGCTCAAGCCCCGCCCTGTCGTGAGTGTGCTCACTCGCCTGCGGAGTGGTTGACCGGTCAGGACGTGGAGCCAGACTGTGCCGCAGGACCCTGGATGATCTGTTCCAGGCAGTCGCGGAACAGGTCGTCGACGGTGCGGCCGGGCTGGAAGTACTCGGTCACGCCGGCCATCACGGTGGGATACGCCGCGGCGTATGCGGTCATGTCGAAGCCGTTCAACGCGTCCTTGTCCGGGCGGGGGGCCTGCTCCTCCAGAACGTAACCGACGGTGAAGCGCTCCACCGTCAACACAATCAGGCGCGCCTGCCGCAAGGGGATGTCTCGTCCCAGCAGTGCGCTCATCGCCAGTTCGGAGATCGCGGCCATCTTGAGGGACAGCTGGGAGGCTGAGATGACCCGGGCGCCGTCCGGATGGGCCAGCAGTGCGCGGCGCAGCCGCTCGGCCAGGCCGATCAGCCAGTCCTGCCAGCGTTCCTCCGGCGCGGGCGGTGCCAGCTCGGGGAACTGCTGCTCGAGGATCGCCTCGGCGATCGCGGTGACCAGGGCCGCCTTGTTCGGGATATGCCAGTAGAGGGTCGGCGACTGCACCCCGAGCCGTGCGGCTAGTTTGCGTGTGGTTACGCCGTCGAGCCCTTCGCTGTCCAGCAGGGCGACGGCCTCGGTGACGATCCGCTGTCTGTCCAAAGCCAATTCCGAATACCTCCCCAAGGAACTCTATCAGTGCTAGAGTTCCCTATCAGTGATAGAGAGATGCGATTCGACGCGGGCAGGCGCGGGTCGTGTACGCACGCGCACATCGCACATCGCACATTCACAGGAGGACGACGATGATCCACCGGCATTCGCTCCGCGGCTTGCTGCACGCGGCGACCCATCGCATTCCGGGTGTCCCCGCTCACGCCAAGCGGTCGGCCGGCCACCAAGGTAAGGCCCGCCATGGCCGTGCATGGCAGCACTTAGTCGCGCATCACCGTTGGCACAACCACCGGTTCAACCACTCATCCGCGAGGCCGCCCCGCCTGCTTGTAGGGTGGCAGGTCCGCATCGCCCGCTTCTTCGGTCAGGAGCTGGGATGAAGGCGGCGGTGCTGCACGAGGTCGGCGGCGTTCCGCGATATGAGGACTTCCCGGATCCGGTCGCGGCCGAGGATGAGGTCCTCATCGAGGTGAAGGCAGTCGCCATCGAGAACGTCGACAAGCTGATCGCGGCCGGCACGCACTACGCGAGCAAGAAGTTCATTGCCCAGTTGCCGATGATCCCCGCTTTCGACGGCATCGGCACCCTGCCGGACGGCACCCTCGTCGGGTTCGGCAACATCCGCCCGCCCTATGGCGCGCTCGCCGAGAAGTCCGTGGTGCCCCGCGCCTCCTTCACCCCGATCCCCGACGGCATCGACCCAGCCGTGGCGACTGTGCTGGGGTCGGCCATCACTGGCATGTCCATCACGACCGCCGCGGGTTTCGTTCCCGGGGAGACGGTGTTGGTGCAGGGCGCCACCGGGGTCGCGGGGCGGCTCGCGGTCAAGGTGGCTCGGCTGCTCGGCGCCGGCCGGATCGTCGCCACCGGCCGCGACGACAAGCAACTGCGCGAGGTGCAAGCCATCGGCGCCGACACGGTGATCAACACCGCGGTCTCCGACGAGGCGCTGGCGCAGGCGTACAGCGACGCCAAGGGGGACGGCTACGACATCGTCGTGGACTACCTGTGGGGCAGGCCCACCGCGATCCTGCTGCGTTCGTTAGTCCCGCAGTCGTTCGCGTTCGGTAAGCCGACCCGGGTGATCCAGGTCGGCGAGGCGGCCGGGACCGAACTCCCCCTTGCAGCGGCAAGTCTGCGCACCTCCGGCGTGGAGATCTACGGAGCGGCTAAGGGCCTCGGCCCGCAGATCATGGGCGAGGTGTACGGGCAGATCGTGACGTGGGCGCGGTCCGGTGAGCTCACCTTCGATGTGGAGAAGGTTCCGCTGAGCGACATCGAGACCGTCTGGCAGCGGACCGATCTCCAGGGCAGGCGACTTGTCGTGGTGCCATGACCAGCGCGCCCCTGACCGCGACACCCCAACGATGATCAGCGGTCGGCGCGTCAGACGCCGTCCTCATCCACGACGGCGACGGAATCGTCCTCGGGCGGCGGTGTCGGCCCCGGCGGCCGCAGGCCCCGCTCCGGGGACGACGAGGCGATCGCGTAGCGGCCCAGGCAGTTGAGACGGGCGTGGCCTAGCGGGGACAGCCGGGCCACGTCCTTGTCCTTCACCGGCACGCCTTGAGCGCGCAACTGGTCGAACTGGTCGATCAGCACCCGGCCAGCCCTGGCCACCAGCTTGGAGGCCCGCTCCAGGCGGGGCAGCGTCTGCAACCGCTCATCCGCGGACTCGCGGCGGGCCGGGCTGATCAACCTGGTGGCCATTGCAGCCACACCACCGACCGCTCGAACAGCGCCACCGAACCTTCGGCATGCTAAACAGCCACACGTTCACTGATGCGGAGCAGTGTGTCAGGTGCTGATGGTGGCAGCGGGGTCGACGTGGTAGTTGCGGGCATAACCGTTTTCGGTACCGACGAGGATGTCGACGACCTCGAAGTAGCGGTCCCAGAACGGGGTTTCGCGCAGTGCGTCGATGAGGAGCTGGTAGGCGTGGTGATCGTCCGCTTCCCAGACCCAGACATCGGTGACACGTGCGGAGTAGAACTCCGTGTCGTAGAAGCGTGACCGGACGCTGCTGGTCCTGGCCTCGATCGTGGGGACAACCTGGGTGGTGAAGGCGTCGACCCGCTCCGGGACGGTCAGTGCGAGCCACTCGGGTGTGGTCTTTACGAGCATGAACGCGGTGACCGGCGGTTCGGTTTTCTCAACGGGCATGATTGGTGTCTCCCAAGTGGTGGGTGGTCTTGACGCCATGGGCGCCATGCGCGACGGCAAAAGGGCTGGTGGCTTCAGGAGAGGACGGCGGGCTTGAGAGTCTGGGCGCACCAGTGCTCGAAGGTGGTGGGGCCGGCGGTGTCAAGGGTGCGGGCGATGCCGGCATCGAGGCCCTCGTCCTTAGCCCGCTTCATGTCGACGATGCCCTGGACAAACGCCTCGTCGAGGCCATAGCCGACGAGGTTGGCGCGCAGCTCGTCGAGCGGCTGGCGTTCATAGCGGACGGGGCGGCCGAGCTGCTCGGTCATGATGCGGGCGAGGTCGTTGGGGGACAGGTCCTGCGGTCCGAGGACCGGGACGCTGCCGGTGCCGGTCCATGAGCGGTCCAGCAACAGGCGGGCGGCGACGGCCGCGATGTCGGCGACGGCGACGAGGGGCGCCTTGCGGTCGGCGTCGACAGCGTCGGTGAAGACGCCCTTGTCGCGGATCGAGGCGGCCTCCTCCAGGAGGTTCTCGAAGAAGGACGGGTTGGCCAGGGCCCGGTAGGCGACACCGGTGCCGGCTAGAAGGTCGTCCATCGCCAAAGAGGCGGTGACGAGTCCGGCGCGGCCAGCGAGCGGGGTGCCGCGGCCGAGGGCGGAAACACCGACGACGTGGCCGACCCCATGGGCGGCGAGCGCCCTCGCGGCGGGGCGGGTGAAGCCGGTGTAGGCATCCTCCGGGGTCAGGGAAGCATCCGGGGGGGCGAGCCAGAAGACGGCGTCCGCGTCCTCGAAGGCCCTGTCGACCACCTCTGCGTCGCCGTGCGAGCCGGTGACCACCTCGATGCGTTCGCGTGCCGCGTCCGGCAGCCGTGCGGGGTCACGCACGATCACGCGCAGTTCCTCACCGGCGGCGGGAGCGGACTCCAGGAGCCGGGTGAGCAGGTGGCGGCCGATGTTCCCGGTGGGCGCAGTGATGACGATCATGAAGACCTCAAGGGTTCGTGTCGGGTGGGTACGCCTCCATCCTGAGGAGCGCCACAGTGATGCCACAATGGGAACTTCAGCAAGGAGATATTGCCTGAAATGGAATTACGCTGGTGAACAGCCCGCATTCGGCCCTTGACGCCAACCTTGCCGTCGCGCTGGACGCCCTGCTGACCGAGCAGAGCGTCACCCGCGCTGCAGCCCGCCTGCGCACCTCCCCCGCCGCCATGAGCCGCACCCTTGCCCGCCTCCGCCGTACCCTCCAGGACCCACTCTTGGTGCGGGCCGGACAGGCCATGGTCCCCACCCCCCGCGCCCTGGCTCTGCGCGACGAAGCCGCCGCAGTGGTGCGCCGCCTCGGATCGCTACTCAGCCCCGCCGACGGCACCGACCCCGCCACCCTGTGTCGTACCTTCACCCTCCAGGCCGCCGACCTGGTCGGTGCGGCGCTGGCCCCCGGACTGCTGCGCCTGGCCCGGCAGGAGGCGCCGGGCGTCTCGTTCCGGCTCCGGGCAGAGGAGTTGGAGGCCGGTCCGGCCCTCCGCGACGGCCGGATCGATCTGGAGGTCGGATCCATCGACCACGTGGACCCGGAGACCCAGGTCGAAGAACTGGTCACGCTCCGAATGGTGGCGGCCGTCCGCCCGGGCCACCCCCTCGCCGGGGAGGCCCTGGATCCAGTACGGCTCGCTGCCGCCGAACATGTCGCGGTCAGCCGACGAGGCCAGTTCACCGGCCCTCTCGACACCGCCTTGGCCGAGCGGAACCTGCGCCGGCGCGTCACCGCCGTCCTCCCCAGCCACTTGGCGGCGATGACCCTCGCGGTCCGCAGCGACGTCGTCTGCCTCGTCCCCGCCGCACTCCCAGGCAACCCCGAATCGCCTCTCACCCACATCGCCACCGCCCTAGGCCTGCGCCTCCTCGACATTCCCCTGCCGCTGCCGCCCCTGATCATCGGCATGGCCTGGCACCCCCGCCATGCAGCCGACGGAGCCCACCACTGGCTCTGCGACGCCGTTCGCCGCACACTCCACGCGCCCGGGGCCACCTGACGTGATCTCAAGGGTGCGGCGTCGGCCGGGGACTGGCAGGTCTGGGCCTTCATGCGCTCGCGGCGCCCGGTCGATTCGGTACCGGCGCACCGTACTTCTTGGTCGTGCGCCGGGCCTCCAGGCTGACTCGCGATCTCACTTGAGAAGAGCCACACCGATCTCGCTTCGCCTCGCCAGGACCGTCCCGGAGAACCCACGTTGAGAAGAGCACACGCAACCGGTGCCTCATCCGCCCGGGAGGATCCTGGGTGGTGATCTCCCTCGTACCTGACCTGCCCGGCGACATGGTCGTCAACAGTGCCCCGGTATCCACCGGCGACCAAGACGACGATGACAGTGGCAGGTGATCGCGCGGCGTCGTAGCGTCCAGGCATGCGGGACATCCAGATCAGTGACGAAGTCGCGTCGATCTTGACGGCGGACAGGGTCAACGCGCTGCGGTCCGGGCCCGATCCCGGGCCTGCCCGGTGCATGCGCTGCGAGCGGCTGGTCGATGCCGATGCCGAGCCGGTCAGCGTCCTGGCCGTGCGCCACCCCACCCCGGGCGGCGGCACGGTCACCAACATCCTCTTCGCCCACGCCGCCTGCGCACCCTCGGCCGCATCCGACAGCGACGTGGTGTTCAACGTCGCCGCGGTGATGGAACGCATGCGCCTGATCCCCACCGTGACCGCGGCCGCCGGTGGTCCGGCGGCCGCGGGGCTGCTGATGGAACCGCTGTTTCCCGACGTGGAAAAGGCCGACGCCCCGGCCAACGCCTACCTGACCCGGTTCCTGCGTCACGGCCTGCCGCTGCTGGGCGTTCACGACGTCGACGACCTTGCCCCGGTGCCCGGGTGGCGAGCGGTCCTCACTCCGGGCGAGCGCCCGCACCTGCTGCGGGCGACCATCACCTGCGATCGTGCCGCTCCCGGGCGCGGACCGTGGATCGTCGCGACCGACGCCGCGATCGTCGTCGACCAGGCCTGGCTGCAGGCGATGTCCGCCTGCGGCGGGATCCGGCTGGGCGACTACCGCCGCCGGCCAGCAGACACCGGGCAGCGCACCCGCAAGGTCCCCGGCCGAACTCGACGTGCTGCGCCGGATGCTGGACGCCACCCGCCCTGGACACCCCGACGGGCTGCGGGACCGCGCCGCCCTGGTGCTTGGGTTTACGCTGATGGGCCGCTGCAGCGAGTCGGCCGCGTTCGCCATCGCCGACGTCACCTTCACTGGCGACGGGCTGGAACTGTTCCCCGCAGAGCAGGACGCGCCCGCGGACGGTGGGGGCAATACGAAGACGGGGCGACCTGACCTCGGCTCGGGGAGAGTTTCGCGAGGCGTTCGCGTGCGCACGCGCGAGAAGGCACAAGGCCCGCCGGTGACGGGGCGGGGCTGCCCACCTGGGTCGTTGGGAAATCGAGAGTCGGTCGCCACAGCCGCCGACCGACTGATGGCGGTCTCGGTACTCCTGGACGAGGACAGTGTGAGCGGCGACCCAGGCGACGGCGGAGTCGACATGGCCGGATCCGGGGCCAAGGCGGTGACGCGGCCGCTGACGACGGGCCAAGGGGGGGTGCCACCGGAATACGGCAGAAACGGGCCGCGAGGTGAGATAGCCGCTGGCCAGGAGGCAGCCCAAAGGCGGCAGGAAGACACCGCGGAGCGGACCGGCGCAGGCGGCCGGGCGTTCATCTAACGAACGTCTGCCGAACACCGGCCCGAACACGTCCGGACGAATCGCCGCACCCCGCCAAAGCGTTCATCTTGCCGTTCATTTTCCAGTAGTGTTCAACTACTTCTCACGGCGCGTTTGATGAACGGAAGGCGCTTCTTCGATGGCGCTCATCGGCTTGGTACGGGTCAGCACCGACAAGCAGAACACCCAGCGGCAGCACGACGCCCTCGATCCGATCTGCTGGAAGATGTTCGAGGAGAAGATCAGCGGCAAGCTCGCCACCGACGACCGGCCCGATCTCCTGACCGCCCTGTCCTACGTCCGCGACGGAGACCTGCTGTGCGTCCAGGAGGTCGACCGCCTCGGCCGCAACCTCCTGGAAGGCCTCATCGTCCTGAACGACCTGTTCCAGCGCGGCGTCGGCGTCAAGGTGCTGGAGGGCATCGCGGCCGGCGAGCACACCGAGCGGTCCCTGATCCTCGACCTGGCGCTCGCCCTGGCCGAAGACCGCCGCCGCGACATCGTCCGCAAGACCGTGAACGGCCTGGAGGCCGCCCGCGCTCGCGGCCGCATCGGCGGCCGCAGGCTCGTGGTCGATGACGACAAGCGCGCCGCCATCCTCGCCCGCCGCGAGCGCGGCGAATCCATCCGCACCATCGCCACCGGCGTGAAGGTCTCCGTCGGCGTCGTCCACAAGACCCTCACCGAGGCCAAGACCACCTTGTAATCCGGCCCGACAGACAACGGGGGCGCACCATGGCCGCCCGGCCCCTGCACGAACAGACGACATTGGAGGCGACGGCAGAGGAAGTCCGGCAGCAGATCACCGCGGGCATACGGGCCTTCCAACGATACTTGGACGACCAGGTCGCCCAAGGCCACACCACAGCCGAGCGGGCCGCTGCCCTCATGGAACAAGCCCGTGGCCACGCCGCCAAGATCCTGAGGCTGACCACACTGACCACCGCAGCCCCTACCGATCCGTCCGGTTCCCCAGACGGCCTCTGACCCAGTCGGCGCGAAGGCAGGGCGGGCGGCGGGCGTCAGGGGGCGAACAGGACGCGGGGTTCGAGATCGAGCCGGGTGGTGGGGGCGGCGGCGGGCGGGGTGAGGTTGAGGGTCCAGTTGCCGAACCGGCGGATGGTGTGAGTGATGTAGGGGGAGATGGTGGCCAGGTCGTCGGGGTCGATGGGGTGGCCCTCGGCGGCGATGGCGTTGGCAGCGTCGGTGATGTCGCAGGCGGTGGAGTAGATCACGCAGTTGGCGAGCAGCTCGTTGAACTTGATGATTTTTTCCTGGTAGTCGGGGTCGTTGTGCGGGATGAGCTTGCCGCCGAACATCAGCCAGTCGGCGAACCCGTGGAAGGCCTCGTTGCGGTTGGTGATCGCCGTGATCTGCTCGCGCAGGTCGGGGTCGGACAGGTAGCGCAGCAGCGTGATGGTGCGCACCGCGCGGCCGAGCTCGCGAAAGGCCCGATACAGGCGGTTCTTGCGCGAGTGGTTGCCCAACCTGCGCAGCAGGGTGACCGAGGAGATCCGGTTCTCGCGGATGGAGATCGCGGTGCGCAGCAGATCCGTCCAGTGGGTTTCGATCAGCCGCCAGTCGATCACCTCGTCGCCGAACAGCGAGTCGATGTGGGCATAGCGGGCCTCCGGATCGGGCCGGTAGAAGATCAGGTCGTGCCAGTTGCGGATGCGCGGCAGCAGGTCGAAGCCCAGCAACGCGGCCAGGCCGAAGACCGGCAGTGACTGGCCCTGGGTATCGGCGTGGATGGTGTCGGGCTGGATCTCCGAGGCGTTGCGCAGCAGGCCCTCGATGATGTAGACCGCCTCCCACACCCCGCACGGGATGAAGTGGGAAAACAGCGCGACGTAGGTGTTGGAGATGTGCCGGTAGGCCAGCCCGCCGTAGCCGCCGTAGCGGATGTGGGACTCGGCCAGCAGGTTGTTCTCCCAGGTTTCGACCTGGGAGCCGTCGGCGGCCACGGTCTTGCCGTCGCCCCACATCGAGGTGATGTCGAGCCGGTTGAAGCCGTTGACCACGGTCGTGGAGGCTTTGCTGACCTTCTCGCCAGTGGCGTGCTTGTTGGCGGCCAGGGCAATCTCGGCGGCGATCTCGGCCAGCAGCCGCCGGTAGTGGCCGGTCAGCTCGGCCGGGTCGGCCGGCAGGTCGGCCTCGGCGCAGAACGTCTCGGCCAGCGGCGCGCACTCCTGCCAGGACATCAACTGGGTGTGCGGGTTGGCGTAAGAGTCCGATCCGGCCACCGCGATGTCGCCTGAGCGCAGCTCGGCGGCCAGGTAGGAGAACACGCACACCTCCAGGTGGCGGCGCACCAGCATGCCGGGCCGGTCCGGATCTTTGAGGATCTTGCGCCACATCGCCGAGGCGAAGGCGTCCACATCGACCGACAGCCACACCGTCACCGGATCGCCGTCCGGGCCGGTCCGCTCCGCGCTCACCTGCTCGGGGACGAACGCGCCGCGGGCGCCGCGCTGGGCGTGCAGGTACTCCACCGCGTCCAAGACGCTGCGATCGGCGTTGGTCGACTCCAGCTCGATCGACTCCACCAGGGTGAACAGCGCCGAGCGGTGCGAGCGGTAGTGCGCCTCCAACAGCGGCAGGTAGTTGTTGCCGTGATGGGCCGAGACCGCCTCGTGCGCGGCCGCCAGCGCCTCCAGGCCACCGGCTTGCTCCAGGGCCTTGAACACCAGCCGGCCCGCCCGCTCGGCCACCACCTCCTGGCCCGAGGCGTCGCCGCTGTGGCCGTTGGCCTGCTGCTGTTCGGGGCCCAGGGCTTCACGGACGCCGTCCAGGACGTCGCCGAACACGCCCAGCAGCCGCTCGGACTCGGCGCGGTGGATCTCCCGCAGCGTCTCCAGCTGGTCGCGGCCCTTCTTGTGGATCGCCGCCATCCGCTTGCAGAACATCGTCACCACGTCGTCGCGGACCCCGGTCCGCACCGTGTGCAGCAGGCTGGCGATCAGCGTCAGGCGCTTGTCCTCATCGAGCACTTTGCGCAGGTCGGCCACGTCGGTCACCCGTGCCTCACCCGCGAAGTGCGAGATCTTCCCCGGCGGGACGCCTTGCAGCCATACCTCGGTCGTCCCCAGGGCGTCCAGGTCCCGCAAGAACGCCAGGCGGCCCTTGAACTTGCCCGGGGAGGCCGCTTGCGCCACGTCCTTCAGCCCGTCGTAGGCGCTGCGCCGGGTGATGGGGTCGACCACCAGCAACCGGCCCAGCCTCGCCCGGGCGGCCGCGTCGATACGGCCCGCGACCAGCGTGAAGAACCCCCGGTTAACTTCGGTGCGGATCTTCTTGGTCAGCTCATCCAGCGTCGTGTAGCCGGGCAGCTCGCACCGTTTTCGGACCAGCTCCTCCAACGCCACGTTGATCAGGTCGGCCGGGTTGTCCTTGGCCTGGGCCGCCTTGCGGATCGCCTCGGCCGCCACCGCCCGTACCCCGGCCGCGTCGTAGACCACGCCCATGCGCTGGCGCACGAAACTGCGGTGCCGCTTGGCGGAGCGCTCCGCGGCATCGGCCGGCACCAGGCCTTCGGGCAACCCGACCGCGCCTCGGATGTGCTCGGCCACCGTCGCCGGGACGTCGGCCAGTTTCGGGAAGTACCCCAGCCGCTGGTAGGCCTTCAGCCACACCAGCAACGCCAGGAAGTGCTGGTCGTCCTGGGTCTTGCCGCGCGCCCACTCGATCTCACCAGCCGACGGGGTGAACACCTCCGCCAGTTCCCGCACCGATATCGCCCGGGTGAACCTCGGGTACGCCGTCCGATCGATCGACGCCACCCAAACCCCCAGGAACCACCACTAAGCAGCCAGAACGCCAAGATCCTAACGATCAGCGATCAGGCCCGCGGCCCGTTTCTATCGAACCGCGCGGAACGTATTCCTGGCGACTTCAGCGCGGCGACACCCCCGAAACCGCCTCCTGCGAGGACACGGACGTGGCGGCGATTCGCATCGCCAGATGGCTGAGCCTCGCCGCTGCGGCCCCTCTGATCTCAACTCCGTACAGGCCCTAGAGGTGCAGCTGGCCTACCGAGGCCGATGGATGCCCGTCGGGCGCTGGACGGGGTTGGACGAGCGCTGGCCGTGGACCCTCGCCCCCACGGTCGCCGCCGCGATGCACCTCTACATCGACGCCGCCGAGACGCTCAGCCGGGAGGCGGTGCTGACCTCCGAGCGCCCCGGATCCTCGCCGTTGCGCTGGGCGGGCACGGTCCTGAGCGACCTGATGGCGGCCGACCTGGTGACCTACGGCGAGGAACTCGTGTGGGAGCGCTGCGCGGGCGAGGTACGCCACACCGCCCGACTGCGGATCGACGGCACCTTCCTGCTCGCTGACGGTGAGCGGGTCTTCGCCACGCCGTCGGCCGCCGCGACCGCGCTGAGCGGCAAGCACCATCACGGCTGGAGTGCGTGGCGACGCACCGCCGACGGTCGCTCGCTGGCCGACCTGCGCGCCGACCTCCGCACCCGGCGGGACCGGTAGTCCACCCACCACCCGACATCACTCCCGAGTCACAAACGCCTTGTCGGACCGCCCGACCGTGGGTGGGCGGTCCGACGGCGTTCACTCACGAAGGACTCGTCATGGTTGAGCCTGACGTCCCGGCGGACCTGCAGGTTGTGTGGGGTGCGCGGGTAGAGATCGAACGTGGCTACCGGTTGGAGGCGATCGCTGTGGCACTGTCCGCCGACATCGCCGAGCTAGGCGAGGACGGCGGTCTTCCCGACCACGTCCGCACCCGTATCACCGTGCTGCCCCAGCACCGGCTGCTGGAGATCCGGGTCGAGGGCCTGTCGGTCGAGACCGATCCGGACCGCACCACCAGCCGCGAGGTGATGAACACGCTCTTCGAGCTGGCCAGCGACCACAACATCATCGCCCTCGACACCGTGTCGCCGCCATTGTTCACCCAGCGGATCGTGCTGGTCGATCCCTACGGCCAACCCTTCGCCGCCAAGGTCGGCGCGGGCATGGGCGAACCCGAACCGTTTACGCCGCGATTGCAGGTTCTCATGCAAAATATCGTCGAACTCTGCCGCGTCCAGGTGTTTTGTGCGCTATTCTCATCGACTTTGCGTCTGGATTTCTCATCGAATTTTCGTTTCCGTGGCTGCGTGACCATCGGCAGCCATGAGCACCACGAGTCCCAGCACCATGTGCAACTGCGTGTCCTCATACCTGAGCTGCCATTGGAGGGTCTCACCGCGCAATCGGTTCAGGTCACGGCCAGGCCTCCGTCGACGACCATGTTGGTTCCGGTGATGTAGCTGGCTGCTGGGGAGGCGAGGAAGGCGACCAGATGTGCGACCTCGTCGTCGGAGCCGAACCGCCCGAGGGGCAGTGTGGCGGCCAGGGTGTTCTTGAAGGTGCTGAGCGCGTCGGCAGAAAGGTCGAGCTTGTTGTGGGCGGGGGTTTCGATCGGGCCTGGGCTTACCGCGTTGACGCGGATCCCGCGGGGCGCGAGGTCGACGGCGAGCGAACGGACCAGGGACAACTGCGCGCCTTTGGTCGCGCTGTAAACCGACAGATTGGGGCTGCCCTTGTCGGCCATGACCGAGCTGGTGAAGATCACCGAGCTACTGTTCCGGAGCAATGGCAGGATCTTCTGCAACGTGAAGAGTTGGCCCTTGACGTTGATGTCGAAGTGCTCGTCGTAGGTTTGCTCATCGAGGGCGTCCAGGGGCGTGAACCGCACGACACCGGCGTTGAGGAAGGCGACGTCAACCTTGCCGAACCGCTGCCGGAGTTCGGCTGCGACCTGCTCAGCGTCGGCGATCGAGCGTGCATCGGCGCGGAACACAACGATGTCGTCGGGCAGCGTGCGTCGGGCGGCAGCCAGGGTGTCCGGATTCCGGCCGGTGACGAGTACCGCGAATCCCTGTTCGTGCAGCACGCGGGCCGTGGCAAGGCCGATACCGGTCGTGCCGCCCGTGATGAGCGCGGCACGAGGGGAGTCGGGCGCGATCACGTCGCGCTCACGTGGTTGGTGGTGGGGCGGCGCCATGCGTCGGCGGCGCCCGCCGCGTACTCGGCGAAGGTGGTCGCGGGTCGGCCGGTGACGGCGGCTATGTCGTCGGTGACCACGCCGAACGCGCCGGTGGTCATGGCTGCGACAAACAACTGGGTCACGTACTCGGCCTGGTCGGTCGGCATACCGGTGGCGAGGAGAGCGTCGCGGATCGTCTGAGGGCCGGACTCCACGTAGCGCACCTGCCGACCGGCAGCGACCGAGATGTGGTGGGCCACCTCCGCGAGCGTGAGTGCCTCGCGTCCTGTCAGCGAGTACGCCTTGCCGTCGTGGCCGTCCTCGGTCAGCGCCACGGCAGCCACCGCCGCGATGTCGTGGGTCGACACGTAGCTCACCAATCCATCCCCACCCGGCATGGCGATCTCGTCACGTTCCCGGATGGTCGCGTCGAGGTTGGACCAGTGCTTTTCGGAGAAGTTCTGCATGAACGTGCCCGGCCGCAGGATGGTGCTCGGCATCCCGGCCTCCTCGACGACACGCTCGATGCGACGCAAGGGGTCCTCTGCGGGCGCCTGGTCCACGCCGAAGGCTGACAGCAGCACGACTCGCCGTGCTCCGGCCACCGCCGCGGCGTCGAGGAGGGACGCGACCTGCTGGGATTGGTGGGTGGTGATACCGGAGAGGTTCGCGGTGACGACGTAGACCGCGTCCACCTCCTTCAGCGCGGCTGCATAGGTACTTTCGTCGGACCAGTCGAAGTGCACTGGTTCGACGTGGGCATCCGCCGGTGCGGGGTTGCGGCTGGCCGTACGCACGGTGACGCCTCGTGCGGCGAGTTGGGGTACGAGGCGGCGGCCGGTCTTGCCGGTGGCGCCGGTGACCAGGACGGTCGAGTTCATCCGATCCTCCGGTGAGTGGTGCTGGTGGACGACTCGACCGTATGACCCACTACTGAGCGCATCAATGACAGTCCCGAACGAAACCATATCCAGTTAGCTCAACCGCTACGGTGAATGGCATGACCGCACACGCACCTGCCCCGCCACCCGCTCCCGCCTGGCCGGGAGACGTTGTCGCTGACATCGTGGCGGACGTCGTGGCCATCACCCGGCGCGGCAGCACCGTCTACGGCCGCAACCGCTTCCACGCTCCGTGGGGTATCAGCTTCCCGGCGGGCGCGATGGCCAGTGTCCACGTCGTCACCGCTGGAGCGTGCTGGCTGATCCCGTACGGCGGCGAACCCATCCACCTCACCCGCGCCGACGTGGTCCTGGTGCCCTCCGGGCTGGCGCACGCGCTCGTCGACAGACCCGGCCGGCCGGTACGGCCGGTGGAGGAACTGATCGGAGGCCCACTCGGGCAGGCGACACCGACAGATCTGGTCATCGACGGGGACGGCCCGCTGACCGGGCTGCTGTGCGGCGCGTTCCTGCTGGACTCCAGCCCCAGACACCCGATCACCGCCGTGCTGCCACCCATCGTCCACATCGCCGCCGGGCAGGCCCGGGGCACCGGCCTGCCCGCCGCCCTCGACCTGCTCTCGGCCGAAGTGGAGCGTTCCGGCCCCGGCGCCGCGGCGGTCGTCGCATCCCTGCTTGACCTGCTGTTCGTCTACATCCTGCGCGCCTGGATCGCCGAGCAGCACAAGGAATGCCCAGGCTGGGTCGCAGCGCTCTACGATCCCGTCGTCGGAGGCGCGCTGGCACTGATCCACCGTGACCCGGCCAATCCCTGGACCGTGCCGTCACTCGCCCGTGCCGTCAGGGTCCCGCGCGCCACATTCAGCCGTCGCTTCACCACGCTCACCGGCCAGGCACCCATGGCCTACGTCACCTCCTGGCGGATGACAGTCGCATCCCGCCTGCTGCGTGAGGAACAGGCGCCACTGCGGGAGGTCGCGCGGCGAGTCGGCTACGACTCCGAATTCGCTTTCGCGCGAGCATTCAAGCGGACCGTCGGCCACTCCCCAGGCCAGTACCGGACATCAGCCAAGGCGAACCAGGTCCGCCCCGAAACCGGCCACCAGCCGGCGCCCTCGCCGATCCACGCTAGCGGCGCCAGCACAGGCCAGCAGTAACTGCCCGGCTTACACCTGCGGGGCCGTCGGTGATGGTGCAGGCCGACGAACCGACGGGGGCGAAGATCGGGCTTGCCGGGGACAGGTAGGTGAACGCGCCCATGTCCTCACCTTCGGGGTTGGTGATGGTGGCGGTGAAGGTGACCGCGTCGCCGGGCGCCGCTGAGGCCGCCGACACCTCCCACCGCATGTGCTCGCTCTGGCCGGCGCGGGTGGAGCTGCCGCCGTCCACCGTTCCGATGTCGACGGACGCCTGGCCGGCAGGGATCTCGCAATGGTCGGGGCGTTGACTTTGTCGCAAGCTATGACGCACTATGTTGCTACAAAGCTTGCGACAAAGGAGGCGCTGTGACCCATGCACCGCTACCGGACGCCGGCCCGCCGGCGCGTGCGACCGATCTGCGTCTGGCGGGCGAGTGGCTGGCCCGCCACGACCTGGACGGCGCCCGCCCGACCCCGCTGCTGGCCAACCGGCTCGCGGTCCGCAGACACGCCCGCCTCGCCGCTCAGATCATCCCGGCCGTGCTGGTCCTCGCCAGCGCGCTCACCGCCACCTCCGCCTTCGGCGACGCCCCGCCGCATCGCCCGCTGCCGCTACTGGCCCTGACCGCGCTGGGGGCCGGGCTGCTGCTGGCCCAATCGCTGCTCGAGCGGTGGGTGCGACGCGTCGACCAGCAGGCGGGCGCGACGCTGTCGCGCAGGGCCGCCCACCTGATCCAGCCCGGCTGGCGGGCCGTGCTCGGCCGGCCGTACGCCGCCTTCGTGGCCGCCACGTCCGCCGGCGCGATGGCGCTGGCCGCAAGCGCCCTGACCGTTCCCGACCCCACCGTGCGGCAACTGGCCGTCATCCTGCTGATCGCCCTGCTCGGCGTGACGGCCATCACCGCCCTGCAGCTGCGCCACCTGCTCAGGCACCCGGTCGTGGCGCAGGACGAGGAGTCGCTGACCGCCGACGTCATCATGCGCGTCGAGGACGCCCGCGAACTCACCACGCCGAACGTGCAGTGGTCGCTGCCCATGGTGCTGATGTTCGGCACCGCGCCCGGCTGGTGGAGCGCCGCCGCGGTCGCCTACCTGATCCTGTGCACGGTCGCGTACATCGCGCTCCGTGTCAAGACGCCGCCGAGCGCGACGATGGCCCGGCGGGCCATGAGCCTTCGATGATCGTCATCGACGCGGCCTCGCCGGTGCCGCCGTTCGAGCAGCTGCGGGCCCAGCTCGCCCGGCAGATCCAGGATCGCACGCTGGCCGTGGGCGCCCGGCTGCCGACCATCCGTCATCTTGCGGCCGACCTCGGTCTGGCCGCCAACACGGTGGGCCGGGCCTATCGGGAGCTGGAGGAGGCGGGGCTGATCGAGACGCGCGGGCGGGCGGGCTCGTTCGTGTCGGCCGCCGGCGAGGAGGGCCGGGAGCGGGCCCGCCGGGCCGCCGCCGACTACGCGGCCGTGATCGCCAGCGTCGGCATCGACCCGGCCGAGGCGATCCGCATCGTCCAGGCGGCTCTGACGTCCGGCGCGGCGGCGCCTGCCTCGTCATCCGAGACCCGGCCACGGGGTCACGTCGCCGGGCGCACGTCGCCGGCGTAGCGGCCGATCAGGCGGCGTCCGAGCCGCCGCATCGGCTGCCGGCGTCTCCGCCCGCTTCGGCCTGCATCGCTGGACGGAGGGCGTCACCAGCGGTGCCCGCCTGCCCGACTCCCCACCGTGAACCGCGGCCCCTGTTTCTCCGCGTGATCAAGCGAAGAGGCTCGCGTACACGGCGGCGCCCATTTCATGGCAATCGAGAAAACATCTGTTCCTTTCGGAAAGAGGTATCAGTGCGATTAAGTCTGCGATCAATCCTGACATTGTTCATCGCCACGGCGACAGCGGCCACCGTGACGGCGGGCGCGCCCACGTCGGCCGGGGCCCGGATCGGCACCCCGGAGCCGGCGGTGGCCCAAGCCGGGCAGACGACTCCGGTCTGGGGCGAATGCCCGCCGGCGGCGCCCGACGGCCCCTCGCGTGACCCGCGCCAGCGGTGCGCGACCTTGCGGGTGCCGCTGGACTATCGCGCCCCGCGCGGGCGGAGCATCGAGATCGCGATCTCCCGGATCGGCACGGCGCGCCCTGGGGCGCGTCGCGGGATCCTGCTGTCCAACCCGGGCGGCCCTGGCGATAGCGGCCTGGATCTGCCCAGCCGGCTGGCCGTCGTTCTGTCGTCGGAGGTCCTGGATCGGTACGACCTGATCGGCTTCGATCCGCGAGGGGTCGGCCACAGCACCCCGGTCACCTGCGGCCTCGATCCCACGAGGTTGTTCACACTGCGGCTGCCCTACCCGGCGCCGGACGGCGGCATCGAGCGCAACATCGCCTTCGCGCGGGACACCGCGGCCGCGTGCGCCGAGCACTCCGGCGACCTGCTTCCGTTCATCACCACGGCCAACACGGCCCGGGACATGGACCGCATCCGGGCCGCGCTCGGTGAGCCGAGACTGTCCTACTTCGGCCTCTCCTACGGCACCTACCTGGGAGCCGTCTACCTGTCGCTGTTTCCGGGACGCGGTGACCGGATCGTGCTGGACAGCGCCGTCGATCCGGGCCTGGTGTGGCGGGACATGTTGCGGGGCTGGAACCAGGCGGTCGCGACGCGCCTGCCCGACCTGCTCACCTTCTCAGCCGAGCGGGACGCCGTCTACCACCTCGGCGCGACACCGGAGGAGGTGCGGCGCACCTACGACCGGCTGATCGCGGCCCTCGACCGGCAGCCCCTGCCGATCCCGGGCGGCCCCGTGTTCGACGGCAACGCCCTGCGCGAGGGCACCCGGGTGGGGCTTTACTTCGACGGCTTCTTCCCGCTCATAGCCGAGCTCTGGCAGGAGATCGCGGCCGCCGTCTCAGGACCCACCGTGAACACCGCGGACCCCGTGGACCCCGCCGTCCTGGCTCGGCTGAATCGGCTGATCTCCGCCACTGGGGCCGCCGGTGGCGCCGTCGGTGGCGGGACGGCGCAGACACCGGCGGACAACCGCATCGCCGCGCTCTACGCGGTGTTCTGCGATGACGCGGCCTGGCCGCGCAGCGTGGCGTTGCACGCCCGGCAGGTCGCGGCCGACCGGCGGGCATGGCCGGCGACGGCGGGCATGCCCTCGAACCTCTGGCCGTGCGCGGCCTGGCGCACCCGGCCGGTGGAGCCGCCGGTGACGGTCACCGGTCACGGACCGCGCAACGTGCTGATCCTGCAGAACACTCGCGACCCCTCCACGTCTCTGGCGAGCGCGCGCGGCCTGCGCGCCGTGCTCGGCCGGCGGGCCGTCATGATCACGGTCGACCAGGGCGGTCACGGCGTCGCCGGGTTGGGCAGCTGCGCCGACGAGGCGATGAACTCCTTCCTCGCCACCGGGGCACTGCCCGGGCGGGACCGCTTCTGCCCGGCTCCGTCACCGGCCGACGCCAACACCCGCTCCACGCCCTTGCCGTACATACCTTCTGCGGGGCCGCTGTAGGGTCGTCGCCTGTGGACCGCCGTGCGCCGGTAGATCGGATTCCGATTCGGTGAGAACCGGTGCACGCGCACTTTCCGCCTCATCTCCTTGATCTCGGCCCCGGCGGCGAAGGCCCGTTCGGAGCCGGTGACGACGATGCAGCCGACGCCGGGGTCGAGGTCGAGTGCGGTGGCGGCGTACAGATCGGCCGCGCGCCGGCCGAGCTCGGCGGCCACCCCGCTGGAGCGGGCGGCGTCGGCGGCCAGCCCGAGGTCCTTGGTCATGAGGGCGGCGGCGAATCCCGGCCGGTAGTCGCGGTTGGCGGGGCCGGCCGGGACGGGTCCGGGGACCGGGCAGTTGGCGGTCAGCGCCCAGCACTGCCCGGAGGCCGTCGAGACCACGTCGAACAGCGCCTGGTGGGACAGGCCAAGACGCTCGCCCAGGACGAACGCCTCACTGACGGCGATCATCGAGGCGCCGAGGATCATGTTGTTGCAGATCTTCGCGGCCTGGCCGGCACCCGGGTCACCGCAGTGCACGACCTTGCGGCCCATGGCCGACAGCAACAGTGAGACGGACGCGAAGTCGGTTTCGGGGATGGACCTGCAATGAAACCGGAACGCACGCCAAGCCCCTCGGGTGCCACCGAAAGGCGGCGGAAACGGGCCGCGTCCGCCGGAGATCGCACGTCAGGTCCTGGGGGTCGAAGCCGGGGTTTCGGCTGTGGACGGCCGTGCCCGGCGTGAGGCCGGATTGGCTCCCGCGGCGGCTCCACTGCGCTGACCTGGTCAGACGTCACTCCAGGAACCGGACAGTACACAGGTTTTGTCCGGCCAGCGTCCCGGCGCGGCCCGTTTCCGCCGTATTCCGGTGGCACCCCAAGGGGCAGGGCGAGGCGGTGGCGGTGCGGAAGATCTGGTCGTGAATGTAGATGCCACTCTCCTGGCCGGAGATCGGTTTGAGGGTGAATACCTCGGTGAACGGGGTGGGTTTGTCGAAGGCGTTGTCGATGGCGAAGCTGCCGGAGACCCGCACCCGGATTCGCTGTCTTCCGCGGCCTGCACGTCGCGGGTGTCGAGCCGGTGTTTGATGACGGCCAGTCTGGGGGCGTTGATCGCTTCCATGATGGCGCTCGTCCCCTGGTGCCACCGGTCGTCCCAGGTCAGTGTCGAGCCGGGGAGGTAGAAGGTCTGCAGCTGTAGCCGGTGCGAGGGGCCCGCATCGAAGGCGGTGTAGTAGTGCTGGAGAAACGCGTCCGCGATCTCGGTGGCATCCATGCGCGGAACGTATCACCGTCCGCACAATCGGTATCCGGTTTGCTTGTGCTGGGCCGGAGCGGGACCGCGAACCGGCGCCGCCCAGGCGCCCGGCGTGGTGGTGGACCGGCATGTGCGTTTTGCTGCAGGCCCGCTCCAGCGCATCGGCCGACGGCGGCCGCCTGCTGCTGGTCGCCTCCGCTCCAGGAGACCTGCGTCGCCTGTTGAAGCTGACCGCGCTGCACAAGCTGTTTGAGATCGCCGACGCCCTGCCCGACGCGCTGCGCAGGGCGCGCTCGCACCGGCCCTGAAGGCCGCGAACGAGGCGAGACTTTCGCGACACCCTACGCGCACGCGCGAAGAAGGCCGCAGACGTCCGGCGGGCCGGGAGACTGCCCGCCCGGCCGGGGCCCGGGGAGCGTAGCCGTCGCTTGGCCGCCCGCAAGTCCCCCGCACCCGCCGACCCGGGCAGCCGCCGTAGGGACTTGCCCGCAGGCAGCGCTGACGGCTTGATCCGGATCCCGGGCCGGGCGAGCGAGGGAATGCGCAGAAGGTGTGCGGCTACCGGTGGACCGGTGCCCGAAGGGTGAGCAGACCTTCGTCGAAGGCGAGCTGGAACAGCGCGCCCAGGCGCACCATCACCGAGTCCCTATCGCCCATCGTGGCCGGTGTGCCGCTTGCCTCGGCCTCGACGGCCGCCTCCAGCAGATCCTGCAGCAGGGCGTGCGCGTGGCCGAGGAGGTAGCCGTTCAATCTCGCCCTGCGAGTGAGTGGCTACGACGGCTTGATCTGGCCCCGGCCGGGCTGGGGCGGGTGACGAAATCCTTATGTCGGCTTGAAGTGGCCCCGCCGGGCGGGTTGCGCGCGGGAGCCTCGTGGTGCTGCGCGGCGTCAGGAGGGTCTGGTGGCGGTCACGAAGGCTGAGCTGTTCGAGCGCATCCGGCGTGATTCGTGGCGGGAGGGGCTGTCGGTCCGGGCGCTGGCTCGCAGGTACGGGGTGCACCGGCGGCTGGTGCGGGAGGCGCTGACGCATGCTGAGCCGACGCCGCGGAAGACGCCCGGAAAACCGCACGTTCGAGCAGACCGGGGCAATCACTTCGCTGCCTCGCAGGAACCGACGCTGTTTACCACCGAGGTCCGCGCCGCGTTCCGGTCATTGCGCTAGCGGGGTGTCCCGGTCATTCACGGCACGGTTGACGGCCCGATCTGGTTGCTGTCAGTCTCCCCGCATGGGCTTGGGGGAACGCGTTCGCTACCAGACCTCCTTTACGGACTCGGCCCGCTGGGATGGGTTCGTGTTCCGTCCCGGCGACCTCGTGATCAGCACCCCGGCGAAGTGCGGCACGACCTGGCTGCAGATGATCTGCGCCCTGGAGATCTTCAAAAGCGCGACATTCGACCGGCCGCTAGACCAGATCTCGCCGTGGCTGGACGTCCTGCTGCGCCCGCTCACCGGAGTGCTGGCCGACCTCGAGGCACAGGCGCACCGGCGATTCATCAAGACCCATACGCCCCTCGACGGATTGCCCTTCGACGACCGGGTCACCTACCTCTGCGCAAGCCGGGACCCCCGGGATGTGGCCGTGTCCTTGGACAGCCATACCAGCAACACCAACCGGGCCGTGTCCCTCGCATTGCGGGAGGATGCCGTGGGCGCCGTGGTCCTTGACGAGCTGCTGGCCGCCGCTCCGTCCCTGCCGAGCGGGACCGCGCGCGAGCGCTTCTGGTCCTGGGTCAATCCGGCCGCGCCCGGAAAGGCCGTGTCCGATCTGGAGATCATGCTTCACCATCTGGACACGTTCTGGCAGGTGCGTGACCAGCCGAACATCGTGCTGCTGCGCTACGAGGACCTCCTTGATGACCTCGAAGGGCAGATGCGCTACATAGCCGCCCGGCTCGGGATCGCCATCACCGAGACAGCCTGGCCGGACCTGGTTCAGGCCGCCACGTTCGCGGTCATGAAGGGCCGGGCCGGCGAGCTCGCGCCCGAAGCCAGCCACAACGGCTTCTATCACGACCGCAGCCAGTTCTTCCACAGCGGATCAACAGGCCAGTGGCGGCAGGTCCTCAGCGAGGAGGAGCTTCCCCGGTACGCCGCCCGAGTCGCCGAATGCGCGCCGGCGGACCTTGCCGCCTGGATCCATCGGCCCGCGCTGCCGACGACAGGCAACCTCTAATAGCTGATCCGAAAATCGGACGGTCGCTGGGCAGGCGGTAGCGTTCCTCCGTCGTGCACTGCGGGGGCTTTCGATGGTGGGATGTGGGTCAGGTGGCGAGTTCGAGGGTGACCGTGTAGCCGAGGGCTTGGAGCTGGTGGATGTGGCGGCGTTTCTTGTGCTCAGGATCGATGCGGCTGTCGTAGAAGTCGGCGCCAAGGTCGATGAAGTGGGCATCGGGGTCGGACAGCAGATGCCAGATGATGGTCAGGATAGAGCGGCCGACTGCGACTACGGCTTTCTTCTTGCCGCGGCGCCGGGCGATGCGCCGGTAGCGTTCCCCCAGGAAGGTATCGGTCCGGCCTGCGGCGACGGCGGCTTCGCCGAGGACGCGGGCCAGATAGGGGTTGCCGTGGCCGGTGGCGCCCTTGCCCTTCTTCTTGCTGGCTGATTCCTTCACCCCTGGGGCGAAGCGGGCCCAGGAGGCCAGGTGCTTGGCGGTAGGGAAGCGGCTCATGTCCAGGCCGACCTCGGAGATGATCACATGAGCCGCGGTCGGCCCGATGCCTGGGATCTCATCCAGCCGCATCGCCGCATCGGCGAACGGGGTGATCTCTTGCTCGATCGCGTCGTCGAGATCGGCGATGTCGGCGCCGTAGGCATCGATCCGGGACAGCATCTTGGTCAGCAGGAAGGCGTGGCGGTCGGTGAAGTGGCCGGTGAAGGCCTCTTCCAGCGTGCTGATCTTGGCACGCATCCGCCCGCGGGCCATCTGCGCCAGCGTCCTGGGGTCACGTTCGCCGTTGATCAGCGCGGCCAGCATGCTGCGTCCAGAGACACCGAAGATGTCGGAAGCGACCACGCTCAGCTTGATCTGGGCGTCTTCCAAGAGCTTTTCCACGCGGTTCTTCTCCGCGGTGCAGGAGTTGACCAGGTCAACCCGGTATCGGGTCAGGCCCTCTTTGGCAGGCTCAGGTGAGACTGCCAGGACTGGCGTCTCTCCGCCGCTTCCGGGCAAAGGTCGTCGGCGACCTGGCGGTCCATGAGGAGCCAGGTCAATGGCCGATCGGCGGCGGAACTGATCCAATTGGCGAAGTCGGTCTCGGTGATGATGTATCCGGCCGCATCGTAGGCCTCCATGTCCAGTACGCAAATGAGCGCCTTGTCGTGGGGGACGTCGTCAAGGCCGTGTGGCGGACCGGGCAAGACGAGGCTGCCCGGCAAAGCGCTGAGGTGTTCCAGCATGCGAGTGTCCTTCGGCAGCTTCAGATACAGCGTCATGGGGCTCTCCAACGCTCGTAACGCAGGGCACGCGGGACATCGAGGACAAGGATGCCGCACTCGGCACAGAGCCCGGGGTCCTCTTGCGGGTCCACGCCGGCCGGCTCACCGGTCGCTCGGGAGTTTGGCGGCAGCGGCCTGGAGGTCGGCATCGGTGGGCAGGGTAAATAGCCGGGTGGCGCCGACCACGCCTCGGCGACGAGCAGTACCTCCAGGAGTTTCCGTACGGCAGCAGCGACACCGAAGGCGACCCATGGGATCCGTCTCCGTCGGGCTTGGCGTGGCTCGCTGACCTAGCCGCGGAGGCGTTCAAGCCCGTCCAGGAGCAGATCGAGGGTGAACTCGAACTCGACCTGGCTGTCGCACCAACCCAGCGTGGGGTCGGTGACGTCGTGGATCTCGGCCGCCACCATCGCTGTCAGGTACGGCAGGGCTTCGGCCATGGCGGTCAGGTCTGCTTCCGTGGCGTCGACCTCCATGCTTCCCCCGGCCGACGCCGGGCTGAAGATCTCCTGCACGAACCCGAGAGGCAGGCTGCCGAACGCGTGCAGCGCCCGGTGCGCGAGGTGGTACGAGAACCCGGCACCGACCAGCGTGCCCACGATCCCGTCGTAGTACGCGAAAAGGCCGGCCGGGATGGTCCGGCGCGAGCCCAGCAGCCCGGACGCCCACGGGTGACGCAGCATCACTTCCCGCGCCGCGAGGAACCGCTGCCGCAGCCGCGTACGCCAGTCTCCGTCAGGTTTGGTCGTGTCGAGGCGGCCGACCGCGTCATGGATCTCAGCGACCACGGTCTCGACGACGCCGTCGAGCAGGGCCTCCTTGCCCGGCAGATGGTAGTAGAGCGACATGGCCTCGACGTCGAGGTCGGCAGCGAGGCGGCGCATCGTCAGCGCCTTGATCCCCTCCGCATCCGCCAGGACGACCGCCGCCGCCAGCACGCGCTCGCGGCTGAGCGGCTCACGGAATGCCTTCGCTGCCATCGGTCTTCCACCCCCTTGTCGTGCCTTACCTCGTAAGTTACCTTACGAGGTAAGGCACGCAGTCAATCTCTCGCGGCCGCCGCGCCGGCACAGCCCTCAAGGAGAGCCGCCATGCACGCGCTGATCCGCACCGCCCGCACGACCGGGCTGCTCTACCTCGGCCTCGCCGTCACCGGCGCACTGGGCTTCCTGCTCATCCGGCCGCGGCTCTTCACGGCCGACGACCCCGGTGCGACGCTCGCCCACCTGGTCGACCACGAATCGCTCGCCCGCGCCGGGGTCGCCTTGGAACTGCTCATCGTCGTCACCCAAGCCCTCACAGCAGCATGGTTCTACCGCCTGTTCCGCACCGCACACCCGCTTGCCGCCAGCGGTATCGCCGCCTTCGGCCTCGTCAACGCGGTCGCGATCCTCTCCAGCGCGGCGCTGCTCGCCACAGCGGTCCAGGTCGCGCTCGCCCCGATCGGCGACGCGGCGGCCGTCGTCCAGATCCTGTACCTGGTCAGCGACAACCTGTGGGGCGTGGGAGCAGTGTTCTTCGGCCTGTGGCTCATCCCCATGGGCTCGTGCGTGCTCCGCTCGGGCTGGATGCCCCGCCCGCTCGGCTGGATTCTCATCGGCGGCGGCATCGGCTACCTGCTCAGCGCGTTCGTCGGATACCTCGCCCCCGACGCACAGGGCATCGCAGACGCTCTCACCGTCCCCGCGACCGTAGGGGAGCTCTGGATGGCCGGCTACCTGCTGATCTGCGGCGTCCGCCGTCACGCGCTCGACCAAGCCCCGCCAGGTGGTGCGCCCACGGCGGCACCCGCAGCGGGGTGACGGGTCCCAGGAACCGAGGAACGTCCCGAGCCAGCCGACGGTCACCAGATGGAGGGCGAACCCGAACTCGGACCGCACGAGCCGACGGACTCGACTCCCGCTTCTTGGCCGCCCAATACGTGGACGGCGAAACTTCCAACACAGCACAGATCGGCTCCACACCGAACTGTTCACGATGGGTATCGATGAACTCGACTAGCGCGGCAGTTTGGGGTCGAGTTCCCGGGCGAAATA
>NZ_JBFBCE010000068.1:0-52133 GCF_040689595.1 Streptosporangium sp. NPDC051023
CTCCACGCCAATCCGCTGATGGAAATGGAAGGGCTCTCCGCGACCGGAGAGCGTGACGAGGCATAGATGAAGGTGCGCCTTGTCTACGCGGCTTTCCTGCGGCTACGCCGTGGGGGCGATCATCTAGGGTGCCAGGATCGCGTCGATCGCGGCGTGCAGGTTCGGCTGCGGGCCGATGTGGTGGGGGTCGCCGGTGGGCTGGGCCGTGCCGGTCAGTTTGAGGGTGTCGCGGACCTGGGCCGGGGTGAGCACCCCGCCCGCCTGCTTGGCCACGCCCTGGAGGGCGGTCACCGCACCGGCGACGATGGCGCTGGCGCTGGAGGTGCCGTTGAAGGTACCGGTGTACAGCTTGTTCGGGTTGGTCTCCGACGGGGTCAGGTCCTGCCAGCCGGGAGTGCCCAGGGACGCGGCGCACGCGCCGTAGGCCTGGACGTCGACGCGTGAGCCGTACGTCGAGAACGACAGCGCGGTCAGCTCGGCGGCCGGGGTGGATCCGGTGCAGTTCGTCCCGCCGGGGCTGGGCGGCGCTCCGGCCCCGATCATGACGGCGCCGGAGTCGGGACGGCCCATGATGGTGGTTGCGTAGGCGTCGGTCGGGTCGTCGAGGTTGTTGCCGCCGTTGCCCGCCGCCTCGACCACGGTCACCCCGGCCGCGGTGGCCAGCACCGTCTGGTCGTAGACGCTGCTGTCCAGTTCCCACGGATACCAGCGGCCGGAGGAGCCCACCTGGACCTCGTACAGGATCACGCCGCCCGGGCCGGAGTGCGCGGTGGCGTAGGCGACGGCGTCCGGTACGGCGGTGCCGGACAGGTGCAGCGTGGCGTGCGGCGCGATGCCCGCCAGGCCGAGCCCGTTGTCGTCCTGGGCGCCGATGATCCCGGCGGCGGCGGTGCCGTGGCCGACCGAGGAGTCGGTGGAGCAGGGGTCGCCGAACAGGGCGGGCACCTGGACCACCCCGCCGGTGGCGACGCGCCCGGCGAAGTCCTCGTGGCACATGTTCCAGTGGTTGGTCACCCCACTGAGCTGGACCGGGCTGGTCCGGGTGGTGGTGGTGCCGTCACCGAGCCGTCCACTGCCGTTGGCACCCCAGACGTAGAACCACTGGCCGAGCTTGCCGACGGTGTGCGCCAGGCCCGCCGCGACCGTCTCGGCGGCCAGGGAGGTCGCCACCGGGGTGGTGGAGTCGGTGGTGGTGCCGTTGCCGAGCTGCCCCTGGGCGTTGTCGCCCCAGGTGTAGGTCGCCGAGGAGGTCGACGTCGTCGTGGCGACGCTGTGCAGGGAGCCGGCGGAGATACCGCTGACATTGGTCAGGCCGGACACCGCGACCGGGGAGAGCCGGTCGACGGTGGTGCCGTCGCCGAGCTGTCCCTGGCTGTTGTCGCCCCAGGACTTGACCGTGCCGCCGGAGACCAGGGCGAGCACGTGCTCGCCGCGGCTGCTGACCTGACCGACGCCGGTCAGGCCGGGGACGGCGACCGGGGAGATTCGGTCGGTGGTGGTGCCGTCGCCGAGCTGTCCCTGGCTGTTGTCGCCCCAGGCCTTGACCGTGCCGTTGGCGAGCACCACGACGGAGTGGGCGGCTCCCGCCGCGACGGAGCCGGGCCCGGTGGACACGCCCGTGAGCCCGGGGACGGTGATCGCGATGGGGGAGTCGGAGCCCGCGTAGCCGAGCTGGCTCTGGCTGTTGTCGCCCCACGCCCGCACGGTGCCGTTCGACAGTACGGCCAGCACGTGGCCGGGGCCCGCGCTCACGCCCACCGCGTTGTAGATTCCGGCGACCTGCACCGGCACCGAACTGTCGGTGAGGGTGCCGTTACCGAGCTGACCCTGGCTGTTGTCGCCCCAGGTCCACACGGTGCCGTCGGACTTCAGCGCGACCGAGTAGCCGTTGCCCGCCGAGACGGCGGCGACGCCTGACAGGCCGGGGACCCGAACCGGGACCTTCTTGGTGGTGGTGTTGCCGATGCCGAGCTGACCCTGGGCGTTGTCACCCGAGGCCCACACCTCGCCGAGCACCGGGGTCCACGTCACCATCAGCGAGTGGTCGTTTCCGGCGGCGATCGTCTGCGGTCCGTACAGCGGGGTCACCGTTGACTGGACCTCGATGTCGGTGACGGTGATGCCGTCGCCCTTGCCTCCCGGCTGGGCGTTGGCGTAGTCGGCGTCGAGCCCTCCGCCTTGGACGGAGCCGGTCGCGTTGCGGTACTTCTGGTGCGTGCGCAGCGGCTCGGTTGGCGCTGCCGGAATGGGCCTGGCCTGGGCGATCTCCACCGACGGCAGGGCGTTCAGGTCGCTCAGCAGCGCCTCGATGCCCTGCGGCACGGTGACGACGAACCAGGAGTTCAGGTCGGGCAGCTCGCGGCCGGTGCTTTTCTCCAGCTGGAGCCGCTGCTGGGTGACCTTCGTCTCGGGGGTGGATGACAGCGGCCTGATCGACGCGCCCTTGTACTTGGCCAACACCCGCTGGATCTCGGAGGCGTCGGCGCTGTCCTCCGCGACCAGCTTGTGGTCGCGCAGCCGTACAGTCCGGTCGGACCTGAACTTCACCGACAGCTCGGTCGTGGAGAACCCCTTGGGCAGCGGCCCGTGGGTTCCCGGCGCGACGCCCTTCTCCTTGCCGTGGTCGTAGGCCGGGGCCGGTTCGGCCGCGGCCGGTCCCGCCGAGACCACGCCGGACAGCGTGCCGACGGTCACGGCGAGCAGGGCGGCGGCGAGCCGCCGTCGTGACGATGGAAAATCTCTGCGATTCCGGGAAGCGGAATGGACGGACAAAAAATTCTCCTCTTGTCTCTTTCACGCCGCGCGAGTTCAGAGCCTTACGATCGGTGACTTCGGGCATGCCGAAGAACAGCGGCGTGTTCCCCCGAACAGGTCGATCCGAGGTGCCGCAAGCCCTGTTACCCGCACAATCGGCGTGTCATGAAAACAATGGACCCGACGAGTCAGCATAGGCTGATCACCCATACGAAAATCAACCCGTAAATTGATTTATACGGTCGGCCATTAGATGGGCGCACGGAGTCATTGCGCCGATTCACGGCAGGGCCCGTCCTGTCGCTGAAAAGTTGATTTCCGTGCGCTTGACAGCGATCGGGGAACATCATAGAAATGACGGCCCCCCGATGCCCGCCCACCCGCTGCGCCCCGTGTCTGCCCTGGTCGTCATGTGTCAGCACGTTGCGGGAGGTACGGCTCCCGCGGCGAACGGCCTTTTATTTCACCATTATTGAAAGTTTTCACGGATCGCGTGCCCCCCTTGAGGGAGGGGCACTCCAACGAGGCGGGTGATTTCCGATACAGAATGGAGTCCGAATGAAACGCCCAGTGAAATAGGACGCCGGGGAACGTGCTGGACGGAAAACGCCCTTACCGCACCGCGGGAGCGAAACCGGAAACCCTCGGGGAGTGAATGTGACACGTCGAACACCGGGTGTAACCCCGCTGCGCGGACATCACACCGGACATCGTTCGAAGGAGTGCGGAAAAACCGGCTGAACATGCCGAAGAGAATCGCCGGAACGGCAACGGCGCACCGGCGGGCGGCAGGCCGTACCGGCGCCCGGACGGTCACGGTCATGGCGGAGGTAAGCGCTCACCGCACCAAGGTGTGTTTCCCGGATCAGGCGGTAATCGTCGATCACTCCTGGACCCGGCTTGGGTGCCCTCGTGATCGGGACCGCTCTTGACTCGGGGGCCCAAGCCCGCGACGCCGTCAGGCGTCGCAAAGGAACACGGCTAGCGGAGGCCGGCGAGGGTGGCGACTCTCAGGCCGGTGTGGAGTTCGCGGCGGGTCCGGCCGTCGGACAGATCATCCTGGATGATCTCGTGGATCCGGCCGAGCCGGTAGTACAGCGTGCTGCGATGGATGACCAGCACCCGGGCGGTCTCCTGGGCGTCGGCGCCGTTGTCGAGGTAGGCCTCCAAGGTCTCCACCAGTTTCGCGCCCGAGGGGGCCTCAAGGAGCCGCCGGACGGCCGGGGGGAGGTCGTCGAGGGTGAGGGAGTCGAGGGGGAGCTGGATGAGCAGGCGGTCCAGGCCCAGGTCGTCCCAGTGGGCTGAGTGGCCGTAGTGGGCCGGGTCGGCGGTCGCGGCGCGACAGGCCATGACGGCCTCGCGGTAGGACTCGTGCACCTGTGCCAGAGAGTCACGAGGGCCGCCCGCCCCGGCCCGCAGTGACTCAAGCCCGGGACGTCTGAGCAGGCTGGCGAGCTTGCCGGCCTTGACGGGACGGGGGATGACCAGCACTCCCTCGTCACCGAGGACCGCGCCGCACGCCTTCAGCGAGGTCAACCTGACGATCACCGACAGCCCTTGCTCGACCGCGAGCCGGGGGCCGCTCGCGGAGCGCGCCGTGGGGTGGGCCGGCCTGAAGATCATCACGGCGTATCTGGCGGCGGAGCTGAGCATCCCGGAGTCGACGAGCTCGGCCGCGGCCGCGGCGCGCTGGGAGGGCTCCGCCGACAACAGGCCGACCAGCAGGCGGCGCGAGTCCTCGGAGGTCTGGCGGCGCTGGAGGCTGCGCAGGGCCAGCAGCGCGCCGATCTCGGACTCCATCGGGGCCAGGGCCGTCCGGTGCTGGGCCTCCAACTCCTCGTCGGGGGTGTCGCCGATGTAGGCGATGTAGCCGACGAGGTGCCGGTCGAGCCAGACCGGGTAGATCACCCGGGCGGGCATCCCCTCGTGCGGGGGCAGCCGTACCGGGGAGTGCGCCCTGCGGACCTGGTGGGCGGCGATCATCTCCTGGGCCCGGGCGCTCGCCTTGCGCGACAGGATCACCGACTTGCGGGCCTCGTCCACGTCGTTGGCGTGGACGCTGAACGCCACGAGGTTCAGGTCGTCGTCGTAGAGCACGACCGGGACGTCGAGCTGCTCCGCGAGTGTCTGGATCATGTCGTCGAGGCTCATGTCACCCCTCCCGCGCCGACACCGTTCTGGCGGCGCTCCGACGCCGTCCCGGTGCCGCTCCGAGATCGTTCCGGCGGCGTTCCGACACCGTGTCGGACTCCTACCCCGGAGATTAGTTCACCTGTAGCGAGACGCCACCCGGATACCGCGGCGTAACCTCCTCTAAACGCCGATTTAACCCCCTCTGACCTGGGTTGCTGCCGTGATTAGGAGCGTTTCAGTGAGCCAATGTGATTTCGCGTCGGTCTCCGGCCACCTGTTCTCCGACGGGTGGCGTCCCGGTGGCGCCGGGACCGCGGACGTGCTGGAGGTGGCGACCGGCGAGCGCATCGGCGAGATCGGCCTGGCCGACGAGGCGGACGTCGAGCGGGCCGGGGCGAGCGCGTCGGCCGCTCAGCGCGAATGGGCCCGCGCCTCCTTCAGGGAGCGCATCGCCGTGATGGTCAGGGCGGCCCAGGCGCTGGAGTCCATGCGGGCCGACATCGTGGAGACGATGATCCGGGAGACCGGCGGCATCCGGTCCAAGGCCGAGCAGGAGGTGACCAAGGCCCTGGACGAGCTGCGGTCGGCGGCCGGTCTGGCCGATCAGCCGTACGGCCAGCTGCTGCCGCACGAGGACCCGTCCACGCTGAGCATGGCCAGGCGCGTCCCGGTCGGCGTCGTCGGGGTGATCGCGCCCTGGAACGCTCCACTGATGCTCGCCATCCGTTCCGTCGCCCCGGCGCTGGTGCTCGGCAACGCCGTACTGCTCAAGCCGGACATCAAGACGTCCCTGAGCGGAGGCGTCGCCCTCGCCCGCGTGTTCGAGGCCGCGGGACTGCCCGCCGGGCTGCTGCACGTTCTGCCGGGCGGCCCGGAGACGGGCGAGGCCGTCGTGCGCTCCCCGCACACGTCGGTCATCTCCTTCACCGGGTCCTCCGCCACCGGCAAGCGAGTCGGCGAGATCGCGGGCGGCCTGCTCAAGCGGGTGGTGCTTGAGCTGGGCGGCAACAACGCCTTCATCGTCCTGGACGACGCCGACCTGGACGCCGCCGTCAACAACGCGGCCTGGGGCTCGCTGCTGCACCAGGGCCAGATCTGCATGGCGACGGGCCGCCACCTCGTGCACGAGCGGATCGCCGACGAGTACGTCGAGCGACTCACCAAGCACGCCGCCTCCCTCGTCATGGGCGACCCGAAGCGCCCCGAGGTGCGGGTCGGGCCGCTCATCGACGTCCGCCAGGCGACCAGGGTGCACGACATCGTCACCGCCTCGATCGCCTCCGGCGCCGTGCTCAGCACCGGCGGCTCCCACGACGGGCCCTTCTACCGGCCGACCGTGCTCGACCGGGTCTCGCCGGAGGACCGCGCGTTCACCGACGAGATCTTCGGCCCGGTCATCCCGGTGACCAGGTTCGCCTCGGACGAGGAGGCGGTACGGCTCGCGGGCCTGACCGCGTACGGCCTGTCCGCCGCGATCCACACCCGGACCATGTCACGTGGGCTCGCCATCGCCGAGCGGCTGCGCACCGGAATGGTCCACATCAACGGCCAGACCATCAACGACGCCGCGCACATCCCGATGGGCGGCATGGGCGCCTCCGGCAACGGCGGCCGCTACGGCGGCCACTGGAACCTGGACGAGTTCACCTACTGGCAGTGGGTCACCGCCCGTCCGACCCCGCCCGCCTACCCCGTCTGATCACCCGAGAATCCCCGACAGAGGTGCCGACATGAGGATCACCGTCGACGAGACGCGCTGCGAGGGCTACGGCTTCTGCGCCGAGGCCGCTCCCCACCTGCTCGAACTCGATGACGAGGGCGAGCTGACGGTCCTGTCCGAGGAGGTCTTGCCGGACGAGGCCGCGAACGCGGAGGCCGCGGTGCGCGTGTGCCCGGTCGCCGCGCTGAGGCTGCAGCAGTGACCGAGGACATCCGGGACGTCGTGATCGTCGGCGGCTCGATCGCCGCCGTGACCGCCGCCGACGCGCTGCGTCAGCACGGGCACGAGGGCTCGATCACGATCGTCAGCGATGAGCCGTACACCCCCTACGTACGGCCGCCGCTGTCCAAGGGGATGCTGAAGGGCACCGAGACCGAGGAGTCGGTCTTCATGGCGCCGCCGCGTCCCGACATCGACTTCCGCGTCAAGACCCGCGCCGTCGGCCTCGACCTCGAACGGCGGCGGGTGCTGCTGGACGGCGGCGAGGAACTCCCCTACGACGGCCTGGTCGTGGCCTCGGGGGCGCGGGCCAGGCGGCTCGGGCCGCCGGAGGCGGGCGAGCTGGTGGTGCGCGACCTGGACGACGCGCTGCGCCTGCGCGCCGCGTTCGCCGGAGCGGGCTCGCTGGTCGTCGTCGGCGGCGGGTTCCTCGGCATGGAGATCGCCTCGACAGCGCGCGGGCTCGGCCTCGACGTCACCGTCGTCGACCGGGATCCCCCGCTGGTCCGGCAGTTCGGCGGCTTCCTGGCCGAGCACATGACGCGGGCCGCCGTGGACGAGGGAGTACGGCTCGTCCGCTCCCCGGGCGCGGTCGAGCTCGTCGGGGGAAACCCGGTCACCGCGGTGCGGACGGCCGACGGGCTGCTGCTGGAGGCCGACGTGGTCGTCAGCGCGGTGGGCGACCTGCCCAACGTCGAATGGCTGGCGGGCTCGGGACTCGGCGGCCCCGAGGGGCTGCTCGTCGACGACCGCTGCCGGGTCGCGCCGGGCGTCGTCGCCGCAGGGGACGTCGTCACCCGCGTCAGCGAGCGCACCGGCAGGCCCAGACGCTCCCCGCACTGGGGCAGCGCGATCGACCAGGCACGGGCCGCCGCTCAGGCCCTGCTCAAGGGGGACGAGGCCCCTGTCTACCGCCCGGCGCCGTACTACTGGACCGAGCAGTGGGGCCTCGACATCAAGATCTGCGGCCGGATCCTGCCGGGGGCGATCCCGGAGGTCCTCAGCGGATCACTCGACGAACGCACCGCCCTCGTCCGGTGGACCCACGACGGCGTCCCCGTGGCCGCCGCAACCGTGAACCATCGCATGCCCGTGGTCAAACTGCGCAGGCTCGCGACCGCGAGCTGACCCAGGACCCGAATCCCGGCCCGAAGCCGAATGACGGCCCGAAACCGGACCCAGGACCTGAGACACGGCCCGAAACCGGACCCAGGACCCCGGCCCTGATCCGGGCCGAACACCGGGCCACCCCCCACAGTTCCCCTAAGGAGCACAGCATGACCGGCACCCCGGAAGGTCCCTCCCTGGACCTCGACCTGTTCAGCGACGACGCCCTGACCGACCCGTTCCCCGGCTACCAGCTCATCCGCGACACCGCCCCCGCCGTCTACCTGCCCCACTACGGCTCCTGGGCCATGGGCCGGTACGCCGACGTGCGGGCCGCCCTGTCGGACTGGGAGTCCTTCAGCTCCGCCCAGGGCATCGGCCTCAACGACCTGGCCAACGCCGCCACCCAGGGCATGATCATCGCCACCGACCCGCCCGAGCACGACAAGCTCCGCAACGTGCTGGCCTCCAGGCTGTCGCCGAAGGCGATCAGGAACCTCAGGGAGGACATCGAGCGCAGGGCCGACGAACTCGTCGAGCCGCTCGTCGCCGCGGGGAGCTTCGACGCGGTCAACGACCTCGCGCGCGCCTTCCCCATCTCCATCGTCCTTGACCTGATCGGCCTGCCCCAGGACGGACGCGACAAGGTGCTCGGCTGGGCCGACGCCGCCTTCTCCGCCAGCGGGCCGCCCGGACCGCGCACCGACGCCGCCTTCCCGCTCCTGCAGGACCAGCTCGCCTACCTGTCGAGCATCCAGCCCGACCAGCTGACGCCGGGCAGCATGGGCCGTGCGATCTACGACGCCGCCGCGGCCGGAGAGATCCGCCAGGAGTCCTGCGTCCCGCTCATGTCGGCCTACGTCACCGCAGGGCTCGACACGACGATCAACGCGATCAGCAACGCGGTCTGGCACTTCGCCCAGCACCCCGAGCAGTGGGACCTCGTCCGCCAGGACCCCTCCCTGATCCCCAGCGCGTTCAACGAGGTGCTGCGCATCGAGGCACCGGTGCAGTTCTTCTGCCGGGTCGCCACCCGCGACGTGGAGGTGGACGGTCAGAGGCTGGCCGCCGGGTCCCGCGTGATGATGCTGTACGCCTCGGCCAACCGCGACGAGCGCAAGTGGGAGGACCCCGCCCGCTTCGACGTCACGCGCAACCCGGTGGACCACCTCACGTTCGGCTACGGCATGCACGGCTGCGCCGGCCAGGGCCTGGCCCGCCTTGAGGGCCACTCGATCCTCGGCGCGCTGGCGCGGCGGGTCGAGCGCTTCGAGGTCGGCACGCCGGTCCGGCGCATCAACCAGCTCATCCGCGGACTCGACGCGCTGCCCGCCACCGTCGTCGCGGCCGCCTGAGACCGACGAAAGGCCGAAACAGCATGCGCGCAGCGTGGTTCACCGAACCGGGACGGATCGGGGTCAAGGACCTGCCGGAACCGGAGGTCGTCGATCCGGGCGACGTCGTCGTCGACATCCTCTACGCCGGGATCTGCGGCTCGGACCTGTGGACCTTCCGCGGGCTCGTACCGCACGGCGAAGGCGGCATCGGGCACGAGTTCATCGGCAGGGTGCGGGAGGTGGGGCAGGACGTCACCACTCTGAGCCCCGGTGACGTCGTCATCGCGCCGTTCCTGTTCTCCGAGGGCGGGTGCGAGGAGTGCCTGCGCGGTCTGCAGCCGCTCTGCGCGCATGCCGGGATCTGGGGCAAGGACTGGGCGGGCGCGCAGGCGGAGGCCATCCGCGTGCCGTACGCCGACGTGACGCTCGTCAAGCTTCCCTGGCCGGAGGCGGAGATCGACGACGATCTCGCCCGCGGGCTGATCCCGCTGTGCGACGTCTTCGCGACCGGTACGCACGGCGTCGTCCTCGCCGGGGTCGAGAGCGGCGAGACCGTCGCGGTGATCGGCGACGGCGCGGTCGGCATCTCCGCCGCGATGGCCGCGGCCCGTGCCGGGGCCGCCCGGGTGCTCCTGCTCGGCGAGCGGCCGGATCGGCTGAAGGTCGCGGAGGCGGCCGGAGCGCGGACGCTGCTCGTCTCACGGGACGAGTCGCCGGTCGAGGCCGTACGGGACCTGCTCGACGGACGTCTGCCTGACCGGGTCGTCGAGTGCGTCGGCATGCAGGCGGCCTTCGACACCGCGCTCGACGTCGTCCGCCCTGCCGGTTCGGTGGGATTCGTCGGCGTCCCCCACGGGGTGTCGCAGATCGCACCGATGCGGCTGTTCGGGCGGCAGGTACGGCTCGCGGGCGGGGTCGCCCCGGCACGCCACTACCTGCCCGGCCTGATCGACGACGTCGTCGGCGGCCGGCTCGACCCGTCACCGCTGGTCGACCGGGTCCTCGGGATCGAGGACATCGCCGAGGGCTACGCCGAGATGGACCAGGGGACGGCGCTCAAGGCGATCCTCCGGATGACCTGACCCACCCCGACACCCCCCGATTTCACAGTTCGCGGTGCCACGGGCGCCGACGGGCCATGCCGCCGTGTCCTCATCGGCATGCCCGTCGCGCCCGGGCCGTACAGAGCCGTACAGAGCAGACAGTCGTGCGGAGCACGCAGAGGAAGGAGTCGCAGATGGCGACCAAGCCCAGGGTCACGATCCTCGGCGCCGGGATCGGAGGTCTCACCCTGGCGCTGGAACTCCACAGGGTGGGGGTCGAGTGCGTGGTGCTGGAGGCCGCCCCGAACCTGGGCGCCCTCGGCGTGGGCATCAACCTGCTCCCGCACGCGACCCGCAACCTGTCGCGGCTCGGTCTCCAGGAGGCCCTCACCGCCGTCGCCGTGACCACCAGGGAGTCGGCGTTCTTCAACCGGTTCGGTCAGCTGATCGCCACAGAACCGGCGGGAAGGCACGCGGGTTACGACTGGCCGCAGTTCTCCATCCACCGCGGTGACCTGCAGCAGGTCCTGCTCGGCGCCGTTCGCGACCGGCTCGGCCCCGACGCCGTACTGCTCGGCCACCGCGGCGTCCGCGTGACCCAGGACGAGCGCTCGGCCACCGTCCACGTCGAGCACCCGGACGGCTCCACCTCGGAGGTCAGGAGCGACGTCGTCGTCGGCGCCGACGGCGTCCACTCGGTGGTGCGCAGGCAGTTCCACGGCGACGTCGCCCCGCGCTACACGGGATACATGATGTGGCGCGGCACCACCGTCTGGCCGCGCTTCCTGACCGGGGCGAGCATGGTCAGGGCCGGATGGCTGGCCACCGGAAAGATGGTGATCTACCCGATCCGCGACGACGTCAACGACCGGGGAGACCAGCTGGTCAACTGGGTCGCGGAGGTCGAGGCCCCGATCGGGGACGCCCGTGACTGGAACCGCCCCGGACTGGTCGACGACTTCATCGGACCCTTCGCCGACTGGCACTTCGACTGGCTGGACGTGCCCGCGATGATCCGGGCCGCCGACGCGGTGCTGGAGTACCCCATGGTCGACCAGGACCCGCTCGGCCACTGGACCGAGGGCCGCGTCACCCTTCTCGGCGACGCGGCACACCCGATGGTGCCGCGCGGTTCGAACGGCGCGGCCCAGGCCATCCTGGACGCCCGCGTCCTGGCCGCCCGCCTCGCCGGTGACGGGGACCCGTACCGGGCGCTGCGCGCCTACGAGGAGGAGCGGCTGCCCGCGACCTCCCGTGTCGTGCTGACCAACCGGGCCAACCCGCCGGACGCCCTGCTGCGGGAGGTCTACGAGCGCACCGGGGACCGGCCCTTCGAGCGTGTCGGCGACGTGATCACCCCCGAGGAGATCAGGCGGCTCAGCGAGGGCTACCAGGCCGTCGCGGGGTTCTCCCATTCCGCCCTCGCCCGCTCCTGACCCGCCAGACCCAGACAACCACTCCAGACAACCATGAGGGGGAAAACCATGGGCATCACCGACATCACTCACGCTCGCGGCGCCATGACCGGTGACAGATACCGCGAGAGCCTCGACGACGGACGGGAGGTCTGGCTGGCCGGGGAGCGGGTGAAGAACGTCGCCGAACATCCCGCCTTCCGCGGGGTCGTCGACGAGTTCGCCAGGCTGTTCGACCTGCGCCTTTCCACGCCCGAGGCCGTCGAGACCAACACCTTCGTCTCCCCGGAGACGGGCAACAGGGTGAGCAGGTCGTACGCGCTGCCGAGGACCCCTGACGAGCTGCGGGCGAAGTTCGCGGCCTCCGAGTGGTGGATGCGGGAGAGCTGGGGACAGCTCGGCCGCTCGCCCGACTTCATGGCCAACGTCGTGGTCGGCCTGCACGACTATCACGACGAGCTGGAGAAGGGCAGGGCGGGCTTCGGCGCCAACGCCGTCGCCTACCACCGGTACGCCATGGAGCACGACCTCGTGCTCACCCACGCGCTCGGCGACCCGCAGATCGACCGGAGCGCGAGTCCCCTCGACGACCCCGACCTGGCGCTGCGCGTCGTCGAGGAGAACGAGCGGGGCGTCGTGATCCGTGGCGCCAAGCAGCTGGCCACCCTCGCGCCGTTCTCCCACGAGGTCCTCGTCTACCTCAACGCCGTCACCGCGCAGCGCGGCGCGGAGAAGTTCGTCATCTGGTTCGCGCTGCCGATGAACGCCAAGGGCCTGAAGATCCTGTGCCGGGAGCCGCTCGGCGACCGCGGCAACGGCCACAGCCACCCGCTCGGGCGTCGGTTCGACGAGCAGGACGCGATGCTCTTCTTCGACGACGTCGAGATCCCCTGGGAGCGGCTGTTCCTCCTCGGCGACGGCATGCTCGCGCTGCGCGGGCTCAGCCGCATCAACGCCTGGAGCATGCAGAGCACCCACATCCGCTTCCACGAGCGGCTGAAGGTCTTCGTGTCCGTGGCCGCGATGCTCGCCGAGAGCATCGGGGTGAACGCCTTCCGCGGCATCCAGGAGAACGTCGGGGAGCTGATCTCCTACGCCGAGACGCTGCGCCTGGGCATCGTGGGAGCCGAGATGTCGGCAGAGCCGACCCCCGGCGGGCTGCTCGCCCCCGCGCCGAGCTACGGCCTGGGGTTCTGGTCGGCCGACGTCTCCGCGCGCGTCGTGGAGATCGTCCGCCGCATCGGCGCCTCCGGGCTGATCATGCAGCCGACCGAGGCCGACCTGGCCAGCCCCGAGCTGCGGCCGTTCCTGGAGAAGTACATGCGCGGCCACGACATCGACGTCGACCGCAAGGCACGGCTCTTCCGCGTCGCGTGGGAGCTGGTCGGGGACGGGTTCGGCTCCCGTCAGGAGCTGTACGAGTACCTGCACCGGGGGGATCCGGGCGCGGGGCGCACCCGTCTGCTGCGGACCTACGACCGCTCGTCGGTCGACGGCCGCCTCACCGAGCTCATCTCCTCCCCGCTCTCCGCCTGAGCCGCTTTCCGCCTGAGCGGGTCTTCGCCCGCGTCGCTCTCCGTCCGTGCCGTTCCCGTCCGGGGCGGCCCCGCATCCCTGGAAGAACGTCATGATCATCGATGTCCACGGCCACGTGACCGCCCCCGCGGAGCTGTACGCGTGGAAGGCCAACCTCCTGTCCCACCGCGGAGCGCACGGCGGAAAGGGCCCGTCCATCAGTGACGACCGGATCCGCGCCGTGCACTTCGAGCCGCACCCGAGCTTCGGGAACGTCTCCCACTTCGACCACATCGACGGCGCCGGGGTCGACGTCCAGCTCATCTCGCCCCGGCCGTACCAGATGATGCACAGCGAGCAGCCCGCCAAGCTCGTCCAGTGGTTCACCGAGGAGACGAACAACGTCATCCACCGCTCCTGCGAGCTGTTCCCCGGGCGGTTCAAGGGAGTCGCCGGGCTGCCGCAGAGCCCTGACCTGCGGCCGGAGGAGTGGGTCGGCGAGCTGCGCCGTACGGTGACCGAGCTGGGCTTCGTCGGCGCGCTGCTCAACCCCGACCCGCACGAGGGTACGGCGACGCCGCCCGCGCTCGGCGACCGGTACTGGTATCCGGTCTACGAGGCCCTGTGCGAGCTGGACGTGCCCGCGCTGATCCACGCCGCGGGCTGCAGGCCCCCGGCGCGCGAGCCGTACAGCCTGCACTTCATCCAGGAGGAGACGGTTGCGATCTGGAGCCTGCTGTCCTCGCAGGTCCTGCGTGACTTCCCCGATCTGAAGATCGTCGTCTCGCACGGCGGCGGGGCGATCCCGTACCAGGTCGGCCGGTTCCTGCCGTCGGGCGTCCGCGCCGGGGGCACGCCGTACCTGGAGAAGCTGCGCCGCCTGTGGTTCGACACCTGCCTGTACACCCAGGAGGCCATCGAACTGCTCGTCAAGGTCGTGGGCGTCGACCGCTGCCTGTTCGGCACCGAGAAGCCCGGCACCGGCTCCCAGATCAACCCGGAGAACGGGCGCTGGTTCGACGACATTCACCTGCTGGTCGACGACATCGACTGGCTCACCGAGGCCGAGCGTGAGGCGATCTTCAGCAAGAACGCGAGCGACCTCTTCCGCCTCTGACAGCAGGCCGGGCCCGCCTCGTACGGCGGGCCGGGCCCGCCCGGGACAGCGGGCGGGCCGAACACCGAACGAAAGGCAGACGATGGCAACCGTCGTAGCCGGAATCGGCACCTCACACGGACCACAGCTGAAGACGCCTCCAGTCCGCTGGGCGGAGCGCGGCGAGGCCGACCGCCGCAGCTCGACGCTGGAGTTCCGCGGCGGGCGCCACACCTTCGACGAGCTCAAGGCCGAGCGCGACGACTTCTCTCACGAGTGCGCGCCCGACGTCCAGTACAACCGCTGGGCGGCCTGCCAGCGGGCGATGGACCGCCTGGGCGGGCACCTGGCCGACGCGGCGATCGACGTGCTGGTCATCGTCAGCAGCGACCACAAAGAGGTCTATGACGACGAACTGCTGCCCGCCTTCGCGGTCTACTGGGGGGACGCCGTCGACCACGTTCCGTTCACCCCCGAGCAGATCGCCGCGATGCAGCCGGGACTGGGGGAGGCAGCGCTGGGCGATGTGCCCTCCAGCACTGTCACCCGTCCCTGCCATGCGGGCCTGGCCAGGCATCTGATCGAGCGCTCGGCCGAGGAGGGCTTCGACGTCGCCGCGTCGCGCTCGCTGCCCGCCGGGCGGTACGGCAACCACGGCATCCCCCACGGGTACGGCTTCATCTACCAGCGGATCATGGGCGAGACGTCGAAGGTGCCGATGGTGCCGGTCTTCGTCAACACCTTCTACGAGCCGAACCCGCCCACGGCGCGGCGCTGCCTCGACTTCGGCCGCGCTCTCGGCCGCGCTCTGGCGTCCTTCCCCGAAGACCTGCGCGTCGGGGTGGTCGCCTCCGGCGGACTGTCGCACTTCGTCATCGACGAGGACCTCGACCGGGCCTTCATCAGGGGCCTGGAGGCCGGCGACGAGCGCTATCTCGCGTCGGTCCCGGCCTCCGAGATGCGCTCGGGCAGCTCCGAGCTGCGCAACTGGATCGTCGTGGCCGGGATCGCCGCCGAGACCGGGCTGACCGTCGGCTCCGTCGACTACCAGCCCTGCTACCGGACCGAGGCCGGTACGGGCAACGCCATGGGATTCGTGACCTGGTCACCTGCCACCGAGGAGTCCGACCGATGACCCAGAACGAGACCGCCGACACGGAGACGGGGGCCATGGAGAGCGCGGGTGCCATGGAGACGGGCGCTGTGGGGGCGGGAACCGCGTCCGCCGAGGTCGCCAGGCTGCGCGCCCTCGACGCGTGCGCGATCTCCGACGCCCTCGACACCCTCGGACTGCCGGGGGCGGTGACCGTGCTGCGGCCGATGTGGGCCGCGGGGCGGGTCGTCGCAGGTGTCGTCCGGACCGTCAAGGCGGCCCCCAAGTCAGCGGCCGGACCCGCCACGCACATCGCCACCCCGCTCGTGGCCGTCGCCGACCCCGACGACGTGGTCGTCATCGACAACCACGGGCGCACCGACGTCTCCTGCTGGGGCGGCCTGCTCGCCGAGGCCGCCGCACAGCGCGGGGTCGCCGGAGTCATCGTCGACGGCGCCTGCCGGGACGTGCAGGACTGCGAGGGCGTTGACCTGCCGCTGTTCGCCCGCGCCGCCGTGACCGTCAGCGCCAGGGGCCGGATCGTCCAGGAGGCCATGGACGTGCCGATTCAGGTCGGCGGGGTCCGCGTCAGCAGCGGCGACTTCGTGATCGCCGACCGCAACGGCGTCGTCTTCGTCGCCCGGCATGAGATCGGGCGCGTCCTGGGCCTCGCCGAGCGCATCGCGGCCCGCGAGGCCGACATGGCGCGGGCCGTACGGTCCGGCCGCAGCGTCATCGACGTCATGCACGACTCACAGTTCCCGACCATCACCGCGGAGGCGGCCCCATGACCGGCACCATCGAACAGACCGGCAGTATCGGACAGGCCGGTGCCGTCGAACAGGGCGGCATCGTTGAACAGTTCGCGGCGTTCTCCACGGCCACCGTCTCCGATGCCCTGGACCGGCTGGGCCGTACGGGCAGCCTGCTGGGCATCGCCCCGCTCGGGCCGGGGCAGAAGATGACCGGCCGCGCCTACACCGTCCGCTACGTGTCGGCGAGCACGCCGCCGGGCACCGTCGGGGACTACCTCGACGACGTGCCCGCCGGAGGGGTGGTCGTGCTCGACAACGACGGCCGCACCGACTGCACCGTCTGGGGCGACATCCTCACCGCCGTCGCGCACGCCCGGGGCATCGCCGGGACCGTCATCGACGGTGTCTGCCGCGATGTCCACCGGGCGCTCGACCTCACCTACCCCGTCTACAGCCGGGGCCGGTTCATGCGCACCGGCAAGGACCGTGTCGAGGTCGCCGAGGTCCAGGGACCGGTGAACATCGGCGGGGTGCAGGTCCGCCCCGGCGACCTGATCGTTGGAGACCAGGACGGGGTCGTCGCCATCCCGCGGGATTGCGAGGAACAGGTGCTCGCGGTCGCCAAGGAGATCGCCGAGCGCGAGGAGAACATCCTGCGCATGGCGCTGGCCGGGGCGTCCATCGCCGAGGCCCGCGCCGCCTATGGGTACCACAACCTGCAGCGAAAGGCCGAGTCGTGACCGGGCAGAGCCCCGTGGGCGTTTCGAAGGACCTCTCCGCCGCCGCTCCGGGTGAGGACCCGGTGGACGTGCCGACGGTTGTCTCGGTGGCTGTCCCAGTGGCTGTCCCAGTGGCCGTCTCAGTGGCTGTCTCAGTGGCCGTTTCGGTGGCCGAGGTGCTGGCGATGGGGTCGGCGACCCTGTACGAGGCGTCCGGGCTGGGCTGCGACCTCGATCCCGCCTTCCGGCCCGCCTGGGCCGGAGCCAGGCTCGCGGGGCGGGCACTGCCCGTCCAGGCCGCGGCCGGGGACAACCTTCCGCTGCACTGGGCCCTTGAAGCGGCCCGTCCGGGTGACGTCCTCGTGGTGGACGCGGGCGGCGCCCCCTTCGGCTACTGGGGCGAGGTCCTGGCGGTGGCCGCGCAGCGGCGAGGCGTGGCCGGTCTGGTGATCGACGGTGGCGTCCGTGACACCGACCGCATGCGCGCCCTGGACTTCCCGGCGTTCAGCACGCACATCGCGATCCGGGGGACCGGCAAGGAATGGCCCGGCACGATCGGGTCCCCGGTCATCATGCGCGGCCGGGTCGTCCACCGCGGCGACCTCGTCGTGGCGGACGAGGACGGGATCGTCGTCCTGCCCGCCGCGTCCGTGGACGGCGTCCTGGAGGCGGCCCGGCAACGGGTGGCCAAGGAGGACGTCTTCATGCGGCGCCTGCGGGAGGGGGAGCTCACCCTTGACCTCTACGGGTTCCGCGGCCTCGGGAACCCGCTGGTCGCCGAGCTTCCGGAGGACGTGGCGGTGGCCGCGGAGCGGGCGGGGGGTGCCCCGTGAACGCGCGGGCGAACGCCGTACCGGATGCCGCCGTCCTCGCGAACTCCTTCCGGCACGCCGCCGGTCGTTTCGCCTCCGGCGTCACCGTGGTGACGACCCGCAACGGCGACCACCTCTACGGCATCACCGCGACCTCGTTTGTCTCGCTCTCCCTGAGCCCGCTGCTGGTGGCCGTGTCCATCAACTCCAACAGTCCTTTCCTGGACGAGGTGAACTCGGCGGGCTGCTTCGCCGTCAGCGTGCTGGCGAGCGGCCAGCGGGATGTGTCGCAGTATTTCTCCACACGTGGCAGGGGCCGCGCGGAGGGCGCCTTCCCCGGAGTCGTCACCCGCACGGAGCGGACCGGCGCCCCCGTCGTCTCCGCCTGCCTGAGCTGGTTCGACACCCGGCTGCACGCCATTCTCCCCGGCGGGGACCACCAGATCCTGATCGGTGAGGTGGTGGCCGCGGGCGGTACGGAGAACGGTACGGCCGGGCCGGGAGGGAACGCGGAGAACGGGCCGTTGCTGTACTGGGCGGGCGGTTACCGGCGGCTCGACCCCGCCGACGAGGGCACTCCCGACACCGGGATCGGGACGTTCGCCGACGCCTTGTCCGCGCGCCTGCACGAGGACGGTCTGTCGCCGAGCGAGCTGATCGAGGCCCAGCGCGCCCTCGAACCGGCCGCCGCGGAACTGGCGGCCTTCCGGCGGTCGCCCGAGGGCCTTACGGCGCTGCGTGAGGCCATCGACGGCTCCCGCGTGGCCGCGTCGGTCCCGGAGCGCTTCACCGAGGAGTCGGTACGTTTCCACGCGGCCCTGGGTACGGCCAGCGGCAACCCCGCCATCGCGGCCTCGCTACAGTCCCTCGCCCGCTCCCGCCACGCCCACTACTCGACCGGCACCAACCCCCAGGCGACCCGGCGGGCCCTCGCCGCGCACCAGGAGATCTACGACGCGATCGCCGCGGGTGACGCGGTGCGGGCCAGGGAGGCGATGACCGCACACCTGGCCGTGGTCGGCAGGCGCCTGTGCTGCCCGGCGGAACCCGCACCGGCCGTCTCGACGAGCCCGACGAAGGAGTCATGACATGTCTGTCGAGAGTGCACCCGACGGTGTGCGCTCCGCCCTCACCGCCTGGCTCTGACGATCACGTGCCCTGGTTCGAGACCCACGTTCCCTGGTTCGAGGTCTATGCGCCCGGGCTCTGACGATCACGTGCTCTGGTTTGAGGACCACGTGTCCTGGTTCGAGGCTCCGCCCGTCCTCCGTAAGGTTCCGTGGCCCGTGCGGGCCCGTGAACACGGGTCTGCGTGAGGTCCGGTGAAACGCGGCCTCGGTGAGGTCGCGGGAGTCCTCCGCGCTGAGGGCGGGCGGAGCGCGTCGTTGCGGCCGTCAGTCCGTCAGCTCAGGGCCATCCACAGGGCGGGGGTGGTGAGCGGCTCCCCGCCGTCGGAGGAGGAGTGGGCCTGGACACACTTGTAGGTGGTGCCATAGTGGGTGACCAGATCGCCGACTTTGTAGGCGCGCGACGCCGACCAGGACGGCCACACGATGCCCGGGTCGGTTGCGTGCGTTGGGCGGGAACCGCCGACGGGGGCGGCCAGGGCAGCCATGGCGGCATACAGGCCGATGCCCAGGAAAATCGTTGTGAAGAGCGCGATGGCGGATGTCGCGCGGTCTGATTTCATGTGACTCCTCGGGAGAGGGGAAAAGGAGAACGAGCGTCCCCACATTGCCCTGGGCTCACCTGGCGTGAGGAGCCCTCGCTTTTGCATATCCCGGTTGTATGGACCGCATACGGCGCCGCCGCGTGCCCGCGAACTTCGTGCGAACTCCGCCGGCCCGGGAACGTGAACCGGCCGTCAGGAGTGCCGGTCGTGCTGGTCGCACCGACCGTACTGGCCGTGTTGGTCATGCTGGTCAGCGCGGCGGGCGGCCAGACGCTCCGGGTCAGGCCAGTGCACGCCGTACGCCCAGCGTGCCCGCTCGAACCAGCGGATCAGTCGGGCGCTCGGGTCGAGCTGCCCCCTGAGCACCCCGTGCCTGGCGCAGGTCGGTTCGACGTGGTGCCAGTTGTGCCAGCCCTCGCCGAGCGTCAGCATCGCGACCCACCGCACGTTGGACGAGCGATCCCTGGTCGTGAACGGGCGCTCGCCGAAGGTGTGCGAGACGGAGTTCACCGACCACGTGACGTGGTGCACCACGGCGTAGCGGACCAGGCCGCCCCAGAAGAAGGCGCTCAGCGCGCCTGCCCACGACATCGACCACAGCCCGCCCGCCGCGGTGGGAAGCGCGAACGACAGTGCGGCGACGGCGGGGTAGGCGGCATCGAAGCGCCGCACGTCCGGGTCGGCCAGCAGATCGGGCACCCAGTGCGCGCGGCTTGAGCGGTGACGCGCGGTGTAGAACCAGCAGACATGGGCGTGCGCCATGCCGCGCAGCAGCGCCAGGCCGCTGTCGCCGTAACGCCACGGCGAGTGCGGGTCGCCGTCGCGGTCGGCGTACTTGTGGTGGCGGCGGTGCTCGGCCGCCCACAGTGTGACCGGTCCCTCGACCGCCATGCCGCCCGCCAGCATCAGGGCGATCCGCAGCGGCCTGCGGCACCTGAAGGATCGATGGGTGAGGAGCCTGTGGTAGCCGATGGCGATCCCGAAGATGCTGACGAGGTACATCACGATCGCGATGACCACGTCGCGCAGGCCGACGCCCCACCCCCACGCGGCGGGCAGGGCCAGGGCCAGGAGCAGCAGGGGGAGCAGCACGAGGACGACTAGGTACGCGGTGCGGCGGCCCATGGTGACCGCGACCGTCTCCGTCGCGCCCGGGGCGGGTCGCGGGACGGGCGACGAGGCCACGCTGCCTCCTGCGGTCGGCGAAGTCGATCGGGCCACTCATTGAACGTCTGTAACCCAACGTCACGACAGTTGCCGGAAAGTGACATGACGGTCACCCAGGGGAAGTAAAACACTCCATAGGGTAGCCATCAAGGAATGCCGTGCCGCGCCCCTAGATTGTTGTGGCTACACAACGTGATGATCTCTGTTCGCTCCGGCTTCAGACGGAAGGGCCCACGGCATGGGTGCTGTCGATCAGGCGACCACTGGCGGACATCTGGAGAGATACGACGAGCTTCTGGCCCGCGACCCGCTGTCCGCGTTCGGTCTCGTCCGCGAGTGGCTGCGCACCGACTGGCGTGCCCTGTTCGCAGAGCTCCGTGAGCGGAGGCCGGTTCTCGTCACGCCCGCTTTCACGGTCGTGACACGGTTCGCCGACGTCGTCGAGGTGCTCTCCCACGAGGAGGTCTTCACGGTCAGGGCATTCGGCCCGCGTCTCGAGGCCGCGCTCGGCGCCCCCTTCATGCTCTCCAGGGACGCGACCCCGATGAACTGGCACGAGAAAGGGCTGATGCGGGTCATGCTCGCCCCCGGCGACGCGGCGCGCGTGCGCGAGCTGGCGGGGCGTCTCGCGGACGAGGCGCTGGACGCCGCCTGGCCGAGCGGCCGCGTCGAGGCGGTCCACGAGTTGTTCCGCCACGTCGCCCTCGGTGTCTGCGCGGAGTACTTCGGTTTCCCCGGGCCCGATCCGCAGACTCTGTCCAGGTGGACCCGGGCCATCGTCGTTGACGGTTTCGCCAACTTCAACGGCGACCAGGAGATCCAGGCGGCGTCCGTCACCGCGGGCGCGGAGATGACGGCCCACCTGCGCGGCAGGCTCGCCGAACGCAGGGCCGCGCTCCGGTCCGGGCAGGAGCCGCCCGACGACGTCTTCGCCAGGCTCGTCGGCACCGTCCTGCCTCCCGAGGTCGCCGTCGATGACGAGCGTGTCGTGATCAACATGGCCGGACTGCCCCTCGGGTTCGTGGAGAGCGGCCCCGGAGCCATGGTCGAGGCGGCCGAGCAGCTCATGCTGCGCCCCCGGGTGCTCGCCCTGGCCGTCGAGGCGGCCGCGGACCCCGATCCGGCGCGCTTCGACGGCTACGTCTGGGAGGCCCTGCGCTTCAACCCGTTCTTCAAGCTGCTTGCCCGGGTGTGCCGGCGCGACCACGTCCTGGCCGCGGGCACCCCGCGCCGCACCGTGATCCCCGCGGGCACGCTCGTGCTCGCGGCACCCGCCTCCGCCGCGTTCGACGCCGACGTGGTGACCGAGCCGGACGAGTTCCGCCCCGACCGGCCGGAGCACCACCGGTTGTTCTTCGGCCATGGCCATCACGCCTGCCTCGGCGTGCACCCGGCCAGGGTCGTCATCTGCGAAGCCGTACGGCGACTGCTGCTGCGCCCCGGTGTGCGCCTGCTCCCGCCGCCGGAGGGGGAGGTCGTCCGCTCGCACGGGATCTTCCCTGACCGGTTCGTGCTCGGCCTCGGCCGCGAATCCGGCTTCGGTCATGATCCCGGTCTCGGTCATGATCCCGGTCTCGGTCGGGAAAGGAGGGAAGGATGACGACGGCGCGGAGCATCGCGACGGACGGGGTCGCGAACCGCCTGCGGTTCCTCGCCCTGACCGGCGGACGCCCTTTCTGGGACCTCGTGCAGGCCATCGAGCCCGTACGGCGCCGCGTCAACGCCTCGCTGATCGACCACGCGATCCGCGAGATGCCCCCGCGCCCGGAGCCGCTGAGCACCATGGCCGACTACACCTCCTGGGCCTCACTGACCGACCGCACCTACAGCGGCAGACACCTGCCACCGGTCCCGGCCGACGAGAGCGGCAGGCCAACCCCGGAGCGTGCCGCCGACCTCTTCACCCGCGGCGACACCATGGTTCCCTGCCCCCGCTCGACCGTGCTGTTCGCCTACTTCGCCCAGTGGTTCACCGACGGCTTTCTGCGCGGCGACACCCACGTCCCGCGCGACCCCCGCAAGAACACCTCCAACCACCAGATCGACCTGAACCAGCTCTACGGCCTCCACGAGGAGGTGACCGCGGCCCTGCGCACGTTCGAGGGCGGCCGGCTGAAGAGCCAGCTCATCAATGAGGGGGAGTTCCCGCCGCCCCTCTGCGAGAACGGCAAGATCAAGCCGGAGTTCGCCCCGCTGAGCGTGATCCGCTTCTCCGAGCTCACCGACGCGCAGCGCGACACCCTGTTCGCCACCGGCAGCGACCGGGGCAACATCCAGATCGGCTTCACCATGCTCACGGTGTTGTTCCTGCGCGAGCACAACAGGGTGGCCCGCCTGCTGGCCGGATACCACCCGCGCTGGGACGACGAGCGACTGTTCCAGACGACACGGAACATCCTCATCGTGCTGCTCATCAAGCTGGTGGTCGAGGAGTACATCAACCACATCACGCCCTATCACTTCCGCTTCACCCTCGACTCCCGGCTCTCCACGATGCTGGCCCACGCGCCCTGGCACCGGGAGAACTGGGCCTCGGTCGAGTTCAACCTGGTCTACCGCTGGCACGGTCTGATCCCCTCCCACCTGTCGGTCGGCGACCGCGACCTGCCGATGGCGCAGACCCTGGTCGGCGCCGCGCTGCTCCCTGGGCCGGGTCTGGGCAGGCTCTTCGACGACGCCTCCCGCCAGCGCGCGGGCCGCATCGGCCTGTTCAACACCGACCCTGTCCTGCGGGAGGTCGACGTGGCGAGCATGGCCGAGTCGCGCGCCCTCGACCTGGCCCCGTACAACGGCTACCGCGAGCACTGCCGCTTCCCCAGGGTGCGCGGCTTCGAGCAGGTCTCCGGCGACGAGAGGGTCAGCGGGGCGCTGCGCGAGCTCTACCGGGGTGTTGACGACCTCGACCTGTACGTCGGCCTGTTCGCCGAGGAGCCCGGATCTCCCGACGCCATCCTGCCACCGCTGCTGACGAAGATCATCGCCATCGACGCCTTCTCCCAGGCGCTGACCAACCCGCTGCTGGCCCCGAGGGTGTTCAACGCCGCGACCTTCTCCCCGCAGGGGCTGCGGGTCATCGCCGCGACCCGCACGCTCTCCGACGTGCTGCACCGCAACGTTCCCGAGGATCCGCGGCCCCGCTTCGTCAGCATGACCCGCAGGACCGAGCCGTGAGCGGGGAGAAGGACGGGGACGCCGCGCTGCTGCGCGCCGCGGCCCGTGAGCTGGCCGACATCGGGGTCATGATCCGGGAGGCGTCCGTCCACGCGACGGCCGCGCTCACCGAGGGCGCCGCACTCGGCGCCGTGGCGCGTGCCCCCGCCGCGGGCTGCCTGGCCCAGCGCGCGCTGCTGCGCGCGGTCACGAACGGCCGAGGCCTCGGATACGCGTTTTCCGGCGGCGTGCTGGGCACCCTGGCGGCCAAGCTCGGCGCGATGGTGGGCGGGGAGAGCCTGGCCGTGCGGGTCCTGGCCACCTCGTTGCGGCTGCGCATCGCCGCCGTCGCCCTCGACCACCCCGAACTGACCGGCGACCCCATGCTGGCCAGGCTCGTCGAGGCCGCGGCGGCCGACCGCGACCTGGAGGCGGTGCGCGCGCTGCGCGTCCTGCTCAGGGACCGCGGCGCGGTGCGTACGCTCAGCGAGCTCGCCCCGGTCTTCGGCGAGGTGCTCGCCCTGCGGGCCCTGCTGGACGAGAACCCGCTCAACGACGCCACCGCCTGGCTGATCGCGACGGGAAAGGGCTACGCGACCGCCGACCCGATCACCGGCATGAGCAACAGGGCCATCGCGGTCCTCGACACGGGAGAGGGGGCCGCGCGCCGCGTCGACCTGGCCGCCCTCGAGTCCGCGCGGCTGAGCCGGAGCGGGTCGCTGCTCGGCTTCCTGCGCAACATCAGCCTGCTCGGCACGACGGGACGAATCCTCATCCAGAGCGTCGAGGGCCAGGACGGGGTGACGCGCCACATCGTCCAGGCGCCCGGAATGCAGGCCGGACAGCCGGACAACGACTCGCCCCAGGACCTGCTCGGCGCCTTCAGCAGCGCCGTGCTCGACAGCAGCCCGTACAGCCGTGCCCTGGCCAGGGCCGTCGACGACTACGGCCTGCCCCACGGCGCCGAGCTGGCGCTGGTCGGGCACAGCGCGGGCGGCGCGGCCATCATGAACCTGGTGCAGGACGCCGGGTTCTGCGCCCGCCACACCGTCACCCACGCCGTCGCGGTCGGCTCGCCCATCGACTTCAAGCGGCCCGCGGATCCGCGCACCTGGATCGCCAGCGTCACCAACCAGCACGACATCATCCCCACCCTCGACGGGCAGGGCGCGGGCGGCTGCTTCGACCTGCATCCCGACTGGTACGTGGTCGACTACTCCGACCCCACCCACCTGTTCCCGCTCTGCCACGGCATCGAGCACTACATCGCCAACCTCGCCGACGACCTGCCCGAGGCCCATGCCCGAATCGACGGGCAGCTGACGCCCTATCAGGGCCGGGTCGTGCGGTCGCAGGCCTACCAACTGTTCGACCGCGCCCCCTGTCCCGAGGGTTTCCCGTTCCTGACCGTGCCCACCTACCCGGCCGAGACCCCGGGGGGAACGATCGAGCTGCCGGTCAGGTGCCAGGACGGCGGCGCCCTCACCGCGTACTTCGCCGCGGAGCAGGGCGCGGCGGCCGACCTGCTGAAAGGGACCGGGCTCGGGCCCGCCGTACGGCTCGCGGGACGGGCCCTCGTCGTGGTGCACGCCTCATGGAACCGGCGGACCAGCCTGGGGGCCTACCGTGAGGTCCACCTCGGGGTCGTGGTGCCCGACCCGTGGCGGCCAGGGTCGCCGCGTGTCTGGCCCGACCTGCCGCGTGGCGCCGACCGGCGGCGTTCGGGCAGCTTCATGGCCGGTTCCATCGTTGACACGGGCCTCGCCTGCGCGGTGGCGCCGCGGCTGTGGGGTGGCGAGCCGTACATGGCGCCCGTGGAGTTCGAACTCACCGACCGGGCCGCGCGCGTCGCGGTCGGCGGACTCGAAGACCGGCTCCTGGTCCTGAGCGGGTCCCTCGGTCCCTGGCTGCCCGCGAGTGACCGCGACCTGGTCGGCTACATGCGCAGCGCGGACGCCACGCTGCGCTCGTGCGTGCGGACCAGCGGCCCCGGCCGGGTGCATCCCGCGCCACGGGTGCGGCTGACCGTCGGGCAGGCGGCTCACCCGCTGGCCGGCAGGCTTCGTGAGCTGGGGCTCGACGGTGCCCGCCCGTTGCTGTGCCTTTCCACCCCCGTTCGCCAGACGCTCCAGGACGCGTGCGTCCCGGTGCCGATCGGATGATCGCAAGACCGGAGGATCGGATGCCCGCCGTACCCGAGGGGATCGCCGAGCACGCCGCGATCCTGCGGTCCGACGCCCGCGTGCTCGCCGAGTGTGCCGAACGTCTGCGCGAGATCGAGGCCAGGCTTGAGGCAGCCGGCGTCGCACCGCCGTGGCTTCGCACGTCGATGGAGGCGCACCTCGCCGCCTGCGCCGCGGCCTCCGATGATCTGACACAGGCCGCGGCCACACTGCGCCACTACGCGGAGCGCACCCGCCCGTGACGTGCCCGCGTACGCGGAGCGAGCCCGCCGCGGCCGGCCCGTGCCCGGTCGTCGCGGGCGGGTCCGTGGGATCCGGGCGGCGCGGGAGCACCGGTGGCGGGACGGCACAAGGGACGCCAGGACAAAGGGGGCCACCCTGGCTTGGCCCCGAGCACGTAGCCTGCGCGGAGAACCCTCGGAGAAGCTCAGGGGGGTCGTTCGTGAAGCGTGAGGAGTCTCTTACATGCGGGTCTACATGTCCATCGACATGGAGGGTGTCGCGGGAATCGCCACCATGGACCAGGTGGTCAGGGGTGGTCACGGGTATCCGGCCGCGCAGCGGCTGATGACCGCGGAGGCCAACGCGGCCATCGCGGGCGCCTTTGACGCGGGCGCGGAGAGCGTCCTGATCAACGACAGCCACGGCACCATGGACAACCTGATCCACGAGGAGCTCGACCCCAGGGCCAGGCTCATCTTCGGCTCGCCCAAGCTCGACTGCATGGCGGAGGGAATCAGCGCCGACCACGACGTGGCCCTCTTCCTTGGCTATCACGCCGCGGCGGGTGAGCCCGGCGTGCTCGCGCACACCTACTCCTCGCACTTCACCGAGGTTCGCCTCAACGGCCGCGTCGTGTCCGAGGCCGAGGGTAACGCGCTGCAGGCCGCGGCGGTCGGCGTCCCCGTCGGGCTGGTCACCGGGGACGACGTCATCTGCGCCACCATCGAGGCCCAGTTCCCTGGGACGCGGACCGTCGAGGTGAAGACCGCGCACGGTGTCTTCGCCGCCGACAGCCTCTCCCCCTCGGTGGCGCGCGAGCGCATCAGGGTCGCCGCCGCTGAGGCCGTCACCAAGGCCGGCGACCTGCAGCCCGTCCAGATCCCGGACGAGCTGCGCCTGGAGATCGACATGCCGAATGCCGCCGCGGCCGAGCTTGGCGCGTTGATCCCCGGCATCGCCCGTACCGGCGACCGTACCCTTGAGGGCAACCTGACCAGCCCGCGCGAGGTGCTCGGCGTCATCTCCATCTGCTACGAGCTGGCCGCGAGCACGACCAAGGCCAGGGCGATCCTGTACGACCGTCGCTGATCGGGACCGGCGCCCCCCTGCCTGGCGGGCTCTGCCCGCCGGGCTCCCGGGGCTTCCGTGACCCCAGGGCCTCCAGAGCCGGATCGCGGGGTCAGGTAAGGCAGCCGACGTACGCGAGGGCCTGCTTCAGCAGGACGCCGTGCCCGCCCGGCATCTCCTGCTGCACCAGCGGCGACGCCGCCTCCTCCGGGGTGAACCAGACGAGGTCGAGCGCGTCCTGCCGAGGACGGCAGTCACCCACGACCGGGACCACGTAGGCGAGGGAGACCGCGTGCTGCCTGGGGTCGTGGTACGGCGTGACCCCCCGCGTCGGGAAGTACTCGGCGATGGTGAACGGCTGCGGAGAAGCCGGGACGCGCGGCAGGGCCACCGGGCCGAGGTCCTTCTCCAGGTGGCGGATGAGCGCGTCACGGACGCGCTCCTGGTGAAGCACACGGCCCGAGACGAGAGCGCGGCTGACCGTGCCGTCAGCTCCGATGCGCAGCAGCAGGCCGACATGCGTGACCACCCCCGCGTCGTCGACCCGCACGGGTACGGCGTCGACGTAGAGGATCGGCATCCGGGCACGAGTCGACTCCAGCTCTTCGGGAGAAAGCCAGCCGGGCGTGGTTTCGGTCATTTCGGTCATTGATCGATCGTACTTCGCAGTCGACGTGCAGACACGGAGGCGCTGTGAAGTCGTGGCGAACCGAGTAAGCGCAGGTGGTAGGGGTGTGGCCGGACTCCTGACGTCCGAGGGGCGACGGGGGCCTCGCCGGGCCGTCCCCGGCCTCGGAACCGGTGCCCTCATCGCGTGCGAGGCCGCCTCGGCAGGGGAGCGGCGGTGCGTGAGTTTCGAACAGTCTCCGGGGGCGGTGGAAAACGGCTGCCCTTCCGGGAGTTTTGGTCGGGTCACATGAATTCCGGCCTGGCGGCGGGCGAAGGTGTCCTTCGAGGTTTTTCCTGGCTTTTCTTGATCGGTATTAATTTCTCGTCGAGCCCGACTGGCCTTCATGTGTGAATTGGTGTATTGACTCGCCGGCGGTCGGAGTGATCTGGCTGGTCGGTGCCCATGTGCTCGATGGTCGAAGGTGAACGGGCGGCCGGAAAGGGCGCATTTTCACGGGGCCTCCACCGGGGCGTGGCCAGGCCGGATATTTATTCGAAATTGCTTGATGATGGGAATTCCCTTCACTCGAAGTGAGTGCGTGGCCTACTCTTCCGGCAGGTGACGTCACAGAAGATTCCATGTTCGGATTCGTCGGTGCTCACAAAGGAAGGACTTCCATGAGTCAGTCCACGATGCGCGAGTTCCCCAGTGCCAGACCCGATCCGTTCACCCCTCCCAAAGAGCTTGCCGAGTTTCGCGAAGGACCGCCGAGCCGGATCCGGTTTCCGGACGGAAACGAATACTGGTTGCTGAGCCGCTACGCCGACGTACGGGCGGTGCTGGCCGACGCGCGGTTCAGCGCGGACGACACAAAACCCGGTTTCCCCCAGATGCTGGTGGCGGCGGAACCCGGCCAGCTCTCGTTCACCCGTATGGACAACCCCGAGCACAACCGCCTCCGCACCATGGTCATCTCGGAGTTCAGCGTCCGCAGGGTCGCCACCATGCGGAAGTGGATTCAGCGGATCGTCGACGAACTGCTGGACGGGATGGAGAGGGCCAGGGAGAAGGATCAGGGCCCGGTCGACCTGGTCCGGATGTTCGCCGTGCCGCTGCCCACGAGGATCATCTGTGAGCTTCTCGGTGTGCCGTACTCCGACCACGAGTTCCTCAGGTCGCGCAGCGCGACGGTGATCTGCTCGACCGATCCCGAGGTCGCGGTCGCTGCCAACGTCGAGCTCTTCGAGTACGTCGAGCGGCTCGCCGTCGACAAGAAGCGAGCCCCGAGCGAGGACGACCTTCTCGGCCGTCTGGCGATCCGCGCCAACCAGGGCGAGCTCACCCACAAGGAACTGGTCGCCATGGGGCGCGCGCTCCTGGTCGCCGGGCACGAGACCACCGTCCACTCGCTCTCCTTGGGCGTCCTGGCGCTGCTCAGCCACCCCGACCAGCTTCGGGCCCTGCGCGCCGACCCGAACATGCTCGCGCCGACCGTCGAGGAACTGCTGCGCTACCTGACCATCACGCAGGGGCCCATGGCCCGGATGGCGCTGGAGCCGGTCGAGGTCGGAGGCGTCATGATCGGCGCGGGCGAGGGGGTCATCATCTCCCTGCTCTCGGCCAACCGGGACCCGGAGTGCGTCGCCGCGCCCGACCGGCTGGACGTCGGGCGCTACCAGGGGCATCACTTCGCGTTCGGCTTCGGCGCGCACCAGTGCATCGGGGCGCCCCTCGCCAAGGCCGAGATGGAGATCGGCATCGACCGTCTCTTCTCCCGTTTCCCCGACCTCAGGCTGGCCTGTGACCTGAAGGACCTCAACTTCCGGGACGAGGCGCCCGTCTACGGCATCCACGAACTGCCGGTCACCTGGTGATCTCGGCCGCGCCCTGACGACCGTCTCCGGGAGCCGACCACCGCCGGCCGAACGTCATCCGGCGGCCGGTGGTGGCACGGCTTCCGCACGTGACGAGGTCACATGTCCGAGCCGGAGGAGAACATGACCGGCCGGACCTCGACGGCCAGCCCGTCGACCCGGGCGTCCGGAATCTGGGACGCCAGCTCGACCGCGCGCTCCGTGCTCTCGCAGTCCACCAGGTAGTAGCCGCCCATGTAGTTCTTCGTCTCCTGGTACGGCCCTGGCTTCACGGACATGACGCCGTCGAGACTCCGCACCACGTTGCTGTTGGCCGGGTCGGCCAGCGCGTGCGTACTGATCAGCTCCCCGGACTCGGTGATCATCTTCATGAAGTCGCCGTGCCCGGTCACGACCTCGGTCCTCTCCGCCTCCGGCATGGACTCCCAGACGTCGCGGTTCATCTGCATGATCAGTAGGAACTTCATCTTTGATCCTCACCATCCCGGGTGCCGGGGCAGCACCTTCTCACAGGACCATGGCGGTGCCTCTAGGAGACAGGTCGGAGCTGACGCCGGGTTCTCGACATTCGGGAAGAAACTCCTGATCGGCCAGGCGCCAGCTCAGCACTCCGGCGGTTCGGCGGTCCGGCAGCGGTCCGGTGGGCGCACGCATCCGTCGCCCACCTCAGCTCCGGACCCGTCAGGCCCCATGGACCCGTCAGACCGAGTCCGGGATCGTCGAGGACGGCCGGGATCATGTCACCTCGACCAGATGGTTCCGCGCCTCCGCCAGCCACCGCTCGGCCGCCTCGCCGGTCGCGAGGAGGTCGAGCGACCGACGGCCGCGCCCGGTCGCCAGCAGGCAGAAGTCCCCGGCCGAACCGTTGATCCTCTGCGGTGACCCGGCCGGGCCGAACTCCCAGCGCCCGCCTGAGGGCGCGGTGAGGAGCAGGTGGAAGTCCGTGCCCGGCGGGGTCCACTCGGCCGGACGGTACCCGGCGCTCGAGGGCAGCACCGCGAACTCGACCACGTGCCGGATCCTGTCGGTCAGGTCCCTGCGCAGTCCGAGCGCGTCCGCGATGTCATGACCGTGGCGGAACAACTCGGTCATCGCGGCGCCCGCGAGCACCGTGGCGTTCAGCGGAGCGGCCAGCCACGGCACCGCCTGGCCCGGCGGGACCGCGGCGAGCACGGCGGCGGTGTGCTCGCGTTCGGTGTACCAGCGGGGAAACAGCGCCCCCGGCGGTTCGAGCAGGTAGCCGGAGAGCGACGCGCGGACCCGGGCCTCGACGTCGAAGCGGGGTTGCGAGATCAGCGCGGTGAACGCGACCGGGTCGGAGGCCGCCAGGCCGACCAGCCGGAAGAGGGCGGCCAGGTGGGCGATCTGGTGCCCGACCGTCCAGCCGGACACCGTGGTCGGCGCCGCCCATCCGTCCGCATCGAGATCGACGACCATCCGGTCGATCTGTTCGGCCTCCGAGCGCAGGTCAGCGATCACGTCCAGCAGGTCGGTCATGGTGCAGGTCCTTTCGCCATAGGAAGGTTCGCCGCTGCGGTCGGCACCGTGGCCGGTCGTTGCGGTCTTGGTCTAGGCGACGATCTCCATCTGCGCCATCATCCCGCCGACCGAGTGCTCGAGCATGTGGCAGTGGTAGAGGTAGCGCCCGAGGAAGTCGCCGAAGGTGACCTGGATCCGGACCGAGGTGCCCGCCGGGACCAGCACGGTGTCCTTGAGCCCGGACTCACCGGGCAGCGGCGGGGCGCCGTCGCGGTCCAGGATCCGGAACTGCACCAGGTGCAGGTGCAGGTTGTGGTCCAGCGCGATGTCGGTGTCCAGGTTGGTGATTCGCCAGACCTCCGTGCTTCCGCGCCTGACGCGGGCGTCGACCCGGTCGGGGTCGAAGACCTTGCCGTTGATGTAGGCCGCGCCGCGGACCATGTCGACCTTGAGGGTGATCTCGCGGTCGGTCCGCCCCGCGGGTAGCGAGGGCAGCGCGGGCAGCGGGCGGAGCACGTCGGGCACCCGGCTGTCGTCCGCCGCCCCGGTGACCACGTCGAACCTCAGGACCGGGCCGCTCACGTCGTTCAGGACGACCTTGCCGCCGATCGGGCACCCCGCGAAGTCGACCACGACCTCGGCTCGCTCGCCCGGGGACAGGACCACCTCGTCCCGGTTCACCGGAGCGGGCAGCAGGCCGCCGTCCGAACCGATCTGCGTCATCGTCATGCCGTCGAGACGCAGGTGGAACGTCCGGAAGTTGGACACGTTGAGCAGCCTGAACCGGTACCTGCGCGCGGCCACGGGAAAGTACGGTTGCGGGCGTCCGTTGGCCAGCAGCGTGTTCCGGTTCGGGGTGTCCTCGGGCGCGTAGATCAGGGCACCGTTCTCGTTGAAGTGGGCGTCGGTGAGCATGATCGGTACGTCGTACTCCTTCGAGGGCAGCCGCAGGCGTCTTTCATCCTCGCCCTCGAGCAGGTAGAACCCGTGCATGCCGCGGTAGACGTGCTCCGCCTCCCGGTGGTGCGTGTGGTCGTGGTACCAGAGCGTCGCCCCCGGCTGATTGTTCGGGTACTCGTAGTACCGCGACCGGCCCGGTTCGATGAGGTCCATCGGGTAGCCGTCGTTGCTCGCGGCCACGTGCCCGCCGTGCAGGTGTGTGTTCACCGCCCGGTCGAGCCCGTTGCGGTAGCGGACAACGACCCGCCGCCCGCTCCTGGCACGGATGGTCGGCCCGACGAAGCCGCCGCCGTACCCCAGCACCTCGGTGCGGATCCCGGGGAGCATCTCCACGGAGGCGGGCTGGATGTCCTGCTGGTAGACGTCGACGTCGCGGTGCGACGCCACCGGCGTGAGCACGCGTGGCACCGGCATCCGCACGCGGAACGGGGCGACGGGGGGCGAGGGGCGGCCGGGCGCCGTACCGTGCGCTGTGCCGTACGCCATGCCGTGCGCCATGTGGCCGTGCGCGCCGAGGCTCGTGTTCGCCGCGGCGCGGGTGGTCCCGTTCTGCGGGAGCAGCAGCGTTCCGCCGACCACGCCACCGAGCGCCAGACCGCCGGCTGTCAGCAGGCGTCGTCTGTTCAACATCTGGTCCCCAATCGGTTCTCTCGCCGGGCGGCGCCGGGAATCGCCCTCGAAATGACGGCGAAGAAGTCCTCGGTCCCCTGTGAGGCGGGGAGTTCGCTCTCGTGAACGGTCGAGCCAGGAGGCCTGCCAGTGCACCGTCCCATCTCGCGGGACGGGCTGCATCTCGCAGGTTGCGCTGTCGCCGGGCGGCGGAACACGGGGACCGTGCGGTTATCCGGCGGACGCGTTCCCCGGGGACCCGGGCGCCCGCTGTCCGGCGGACGCGTTGGGCGCGATGTCTCCGCGGAACCGCCCCGACGGATCGAGGCGCGCGCGGACCCGGTCGACGGCCGCGACCTTCTCCTGGCTCAGGTGGCGCTGGGGCTGAGTGACGTTCTCGACGAACGAGGGCGCGGTCAGGCCGGTGTCCCACCGGCCGAGCGCGGCGCGCACCCGTGCACAGTGGCCGACCAGGATGTCCGGCGTGAGCCCGCCGAACGGCACACCCCCGCCGATGTAGGCGAAACGCGCGTCGAGGCGGTCGAGCGCGCCCCCCTCCCCGTCCGGTACGGCCAGCGCCCCCCCGAGCTGGCGCAGCTCGGCGTTCGTCAGCGGTGACCCGGACCCCTCGCCGACCAGGGCGAGGAACTCGGCGATCGCCTCCTCGGGCAGGTCGCCGAGCAGCATGTGGTCGCCGAAGATGGGGAACGGCTCGGTCGGGTCCATGTGGGTCCGCACCACTTCCCTGGGCGTGGCCTCCTGCCAGGTGTCGAACACCGGTTCCGCGACCGCGCGCAGCGGCCCGAGCAGGTCCTCCGCGAGCCGCCCCGCGGCGGCGGGGTCATCGGCCTCGCCGAGCACGACACCGTCGACGCAGAGCACCGTGCCCGCGCGCAGCGGTTCCGGGATCTCCGGCAGCGAGGGCAGGTTCATCACCCGCAGGGTCGTGGTCACCTTCCGGGGAGCGTCCCGCGTCCAGCGCAACCACAGCGGCAGCAGCCTGTGCGCGTGCGCGGCAGGCCAGTAGGCGGCCCCCGTGACCACCCGCTCGGCCGCGAACAGGTCGATCTCGACCGCGGTGACGACGCCGAACCCGCCGCCGCCACCCCGCAGCGCCCACAACAGCTCGGGATCGGAGGAGGCGTCCGCCCTGCGCAGCTCACCGTCGGCGGTGACCAGCTCGATCGCCCTGACGCTGTTGGCGGCAAGCCCGGTGTGCCGCCCATAGAGGCTCACCCCGCCGCGCAGCACGTACCCGGCGACGCCGACGAGCGGGGAGGAGCCGTGCGGTGCGGCCAGGCCGTACGGCGCGGCGGCCTCGACCACCTCGCCCCAGCACGTCCCCGCGGGCACACGGGCGACGCGGGCACGTGGGTCGATGTCGACGCCGCCGGGCAGCAGCGTTCTGAGCAGCAGCGCGTCCTCCATCGGCCCCGCGGTGGCCGAGCCGTGCCCGGTCGTGTGCACGCGGACCCGCAGGTTCTCCGCGACGGCGTAGGCGATCGCGGCACGGATCTGGCCGACCGTGCGCACCGTCGCCGCCGCCGCGGGAGCCGCGGGCGCGGCCAGGTTGAAGACCTGTGTCGCGGCCTCGTACCTCGGTTCCCCGTGGCGGGCGATGCCCGTTTCCTGCTCGTCGACGGTGGTCATGGCGGTGTTCCTCCAGCGCGGTTCCGGTGCCGACGGACCTGGCCGTCAGCGGGCGGCGAAGTGGACCCGGGTGAACTCACGGTTCGCCACGGTGGGCAGGAAGACCGCGAACCCGGAGTGGCTGTGCAACATGGACATGTCCCGCCACACCCGTTCGAGGCGTTCACCCTGGCGGACCGAGCTCGAACCGGCGGTCGGGAACAGGTAGCTCTCGACCGCCGTCCAGCAGAGCCTGATCGTGTGACGGCAGATCGTCGTGATCCGGAGGTCCTGCTCGCGGGTGAACGCCGCGGGCCCCTGGGCGCAGAGGTCGCGCCACTGCTGGATCGCGCCGAACACCCCCGCCTCCGCCGCGGCGATCATGCCTGAGGCCTCGGCGTACCAGAACTGGTAGTCGGGGTCCTCGGCCCGGCCGACGATCGGCGGGAGCAGGGTGTTCCTCGAACGCATCAGGTCGCCGTAGACGTCCAACGCGCCCCGGGCGATGCCAACGGCCAGCGACGCGATCTCCAGGACCATGTAGCTGAGCGGGCCGCCGCCGTACTCGGGGTTGCCGTGCAGGTCACGCCCGGGGGTTCCACCGGTGACGGTCGCCTCGCTGAGATGCACACCCGGCAGCGCGAAGGCGGCGGGCAGACGCCCGTCCTCGACGGTGATGCTGTGCGACCCGCTGCCCTTGAGACCCAGCTGCCGCCCCCAGTCGTCGAGGCGCCGCCACTGGCTCCTCGGGGCGATGAACAGCATGGGCGCCGGGGGCTGGTCCTCGGCGGGCCGTACCAGCGCGTGACCGATGAAGTGCGTCGCGTACGGCGCGCCGGAGCAGTAGTTCCAGGTGCCGTTGAGCACCCAGTCCCCTTCCGCGGTGCGGACGGCGGAACCGCTGGGCACGATCGTCGCGGGGCAGATGAAATCGCCGTCGCGGAAGATCTCGGCCTGCGCCTCCTCACCGAAGAGCGTGGCCGCCGCGATCGCGTGGGTCGCGCCGAGGCAGTACATCCAGGCCGTCGAGGGGCAGCCGCGCGCGAGCGCCATCGTCACGCGCATGAAGGTGTCGATCCCGAACTCGTAGCCGCCGTAGCGGCGGGGCACCAGGATCCGGTAGAAACCGGCCGCGGCGAATTCCCTGTGGGTCTCCTGGGAGTAGTAGGTGCGGTGTTCCGTCTCGCTCTGGCGGCCGACCAGCGTCGGCGCGATCGCCTCGGCCCTGGCTATCACCTCGAGCGGCGTGAGAGCGGGTTCCGGCGGTGCCGGAAACCCCTGTCCGGGAACGTTCGTGACGGCCGTCATCGCGGAGCGGTTCCTTCCTGTTTGGCCTGTCTGGCCTGCGGGCGGGAGAGTTCGTGGTCAGCTCAGCCGGAGCGGGGCGTCCGGCGCGGCGACCGCCTCCCCCAGCACACGGCGGTACTCGGAGACCATGTCGCCGATCGTGCTCCGGTCGTACAGGCCGCTCTTGTACTGGACGCTGCCCACCAGCTCGCCGGTCGGATGGAGGTTCAGCGTCCACAGCGCGCCGTCCGGCACGTCGGAGCCGATGGGCTGCTCCAGCAGCCGCATCCGCACCTCGGTGTACTCCAGGTCTCCGATCACCTCGCCGTCGAGCACGAACGGGAACGGGAAGACCTGGAAGACCCAGGGCGCCCTGTCCGGTTCGACGGCGGGGCGCATCAGCTCGGGGGCCTGCTCGAAGATCCGCAGGGTCGGGATGTCGTGCGAGTAGCCCTCAAGGCAGGTCGTCCTGGTCCGCTCGACGATCTCGCGGAACGTCCGGCATCCGGCGAGGTCGGTCCGCAGCGGCAGGAAGTTGAAACAGGAGCCGACCATGTCCCCGAACCCGTCGCGCTCGCGGCCACGCCCCGGGGTGAACGTCGGCACCGTGATGTCGGTGCGGCCCGTCCGCCGGTGTTCGAGCAGGCTGAACGCGGCGAACAGCACCATGAACGGCGTCCCGCGCACCGCCTTGGCGAGGGCCGTCGTCCCGGAGATCACCTCCGCGTCGACCAGGAAGCGGTGCACCGACGTCTCCTGCACGGCGGCGGCCGACCTGGGCCGGTCGGTGCGCACGGTGAAGATCTCCGCGCCGCGCAGCTTCCGCCGCCAGTACTCGTGGTCGACGGCCGCGGTCGCGCCGGCAGAGCCCGCCAGCTGCCACCGCGCGTACTCCCGGTATTGGCGCGTCGCGGGGAGATCGGGGAAGGTGCCGTCGCGGCGCGCGGCGTAGCGGTGGGCGAGGTCGCGGATGATCAGCCGCATGGACCAGCCGTCGGTCGCCGTGTGGTGAGCGATGATCACCAGGATCGCGTCCTGGTCGTCGAACCGGCCGAGTACGGCCCGCAGATGCGGCAGCGACCGGGAGTCGATCGTTCCGGCCTCGACATCGTTCAGGAGGGTCTCGACCACCTCCTCGCGCAGGGCGGGATCGGTCCCGGAGAGGTCCTTGACCACCAGCTCGGCCGAGCACGGGGGCAGGACCTCCTGGTGACGCGTGCCGTCCTGCGTGGCTATCCGGGTGCGTAGCGCCTCGTGCCTGGCCACGACGTCGTCCAGCGCCCCCCGCAGGGTCTCGTCGTCGATCCCGCCGCGGACGCGCCAGCCGTGGACGAGGTGGTAGCGCGGGCCGAACGGGCCGCCGCTCTCGCCCTGGTCGAAGAGGCAGACGAACTCCTGGTTCAGGGAGAGGGGAATCCCGCCCGCCTGCTCGCCGGGCGCCGGTGAGGTCTCGGGAACGGTCATGTCGTCCGGCTCCCCTTCACCGCAGCGGGCGGGCGAACGCCCGCAGGTCGTCGACGAGCAGCTCCGGTTGCTCCATGGCCGCGAAGTGGCCGCCGCGGTCGAACTCCGACCAGCGCGACAGCGTCGGCAGGACCCGTTCGGCGAACGAGCGGACGGGCAGTACCGCGTCGGAGGGGAAGACCGCGACCCCCACCGGGGCCCGCAGCGGCCAGGGGCCGCCCCAGGTCCGAAGGAAGTCGGCGGTGAGATGGTTGGACTCGTAGTAGAGCTGCGCGCTCGATCCGGCCGAGGCGGTGAGCCAGTAGATCGAGGCGATGGTCAGCATGTGGTCACGGTCGACGGCGTCCTCGGGCGCCTTCGCCGAGTCGGTCCACTCCTTGTACTTCTCCACGATCCAGGCGAGCTGTCCCGCGGGCGAGTCGGTCAGCGCGTAGGACAGCGTCTGCGGGCGGGTCGACTGGATGTACCGCCAGCCCGCGCCGTCCTGCTCGAACCTCGCCGCGAACTCCAGACGCGCGTTGTCCGACGCGCTCAGCTCACCCCACTCGCCGGGGTCCGCGGGCGGGAACGCGGCGAACATGTTGACGTGGACGCCGATGACGTGGTCCGGGTCGGCGAGGCCGACCTCCAGCGAGATCGGCATGCCCCAGTCGCCGCCCTGCGTGACGTACCGCTCGTAGCCGAGGCGGCGCATCAGCTCCGCCCACGCCCGCGCGACCCGGCGGGTCGACCATCCGGCCTCGCCGGGATGGCCGGAGAAGCCGTACCCGGGGATGGAGGGGGCCACGACGTGGAAGGCGTCAGCGGGGTCGCCGCCGTACTTCGCGGGGTCGGTCAGCGGCCCGGCCACCTCAATGAACTCGGCATAGGACCCCGGCCAGCCATGGGTCATGATCAGCGGTACGGCCGAGCGCACCGGTGAGGGCGCGTGCAGGAAGTGCACGTCGACGCCGTCGATCTCGGTGATGAACTGGGGAAAGCGGTTCAGCCTCTCCCGAGCCGCCGCCCAGTCGAAGCCCGTCCGCCAATACTCGGTCAGTTCTTTGAGGTAGTCCAGGGGAACACCGCGCTCCCACCCGGTGCCCGGCAGTTCGCCGGGCCACCGGGTCCCTGCCAGCCTCCGGTTCAGGTCGTCGAGGTCTGCCTGAGGGAACTCGACTCGGAAGGGACGCATCGAAGTGCCTTTCAGTCGGTTCTGCGTGGGGACGGGGGCTAGGCGGCCGGATGTCGCCGCGATCCGCGCAGCACCCGGATGATGTGACGCGGCAGCATGAGCGACGCGGGTGAGTCGACGAGCCCCGCCACCCGGATGAAGGCGTTCGCGAGGCCGGGGTCGTGGACCGCGGCGTCCTGCAGCCTGGCCACGTACGAGTTGACGAACCTGACCTTCGCGGAACGTTTTCCCCTGACCCCCGAGTAGCCGAGGTCGGAACCGGCGGCCAGCTCCCACGGGGAGTCGATCTCCCGGGACACGTCCTGGAAGAACGCCTTCGCCTTCGGGACCGTCCCCTGGCTCAGGTGCCGCCGCAGGACGAGGGATTCGAGCGCGGAGACCGTCATGCCCTGGGCGTAGACCGGATTGAACGTGCACACCGCGTCGCCCATGACGAGCAGGCCGGCCGGGAAGTCGGTCAGCCGTTCGTAGTGCCGCCGGACACTGGCCGGGTACTTGAACGTCACCGGGTCGTCGAGCGGCTCGGCGTCCCTGACGGACTCGTAGATGTCCGGGATCGGCAGGGATTTCGCGAAGGCGAGGAACCCTTCCGGGTCGGCGGGAGGGTGGTCGCCCAGGATGCCGGTGAGCGACAGCTCGACCAGGCCCGCCCCACCGGAGATGGGAAAGAAGAACGCCCCGCGCGGGGTCTCCGGGGTGGCCGCCGGGATGATCGCCAGGTCGTCGCCGAACGGGTCGGAACGCAGCCGGTAGTGCCGGGTCGTGTACGCCAGGTCGATCTTGACGCGTTCTTCCTCGGGCCGCTGGTATCCGAGCTCCTCCAGCCACAGCGGGGTGCGTGAGCCCCTGCCGGTGGTGTCGAGCACCAGGTCCGCGGTTAGCGTCTCGGCCGGAGCGCTCCCGTCGCGCCGCTGCACCCGCGCGCCGGTCACCCGGGTGCGGTCGGGCGTCGTCTCAAGCCCGAGGATGTCGTGCTCCTGGAGGAAGGTCACGTTGGGAATGCCCTGCACCCGCAGACGGACCTGGTGCTCCAGAACGGGCCGGGTGGCCGGAACGCATCTCAGCCCGGAGTGGGACGGGGCGATCCGCCTGCCGTTGAACAGCCAGCGGATGTCACCGTTGAAGTCGCCGGGGCGGACCCCGGCGGCGACCAGGTCCTCGGTGAGCCCGGGAAAGTGTTCCTCCAGGATCTGCTGGCCGCGGGCCACGAGGCCGTGCGCGTGCCGTCCGTGTGGGACCCCGTTGCGGTAGGTCCTCACCCCGGTCAGTTTGTCGCGGTCGACCAGCAGCACCTCGGCGAACCGATCGGAGAGCACTCGTGCGGCCAGTAGCCCCGCCATGCTCCCGCCAAGCACAACCACCCGGGTTCCCGTTTCACGACCCATTGGAGTCACCTCGCAGGTTCCAGAACTCGATCAGGTACTTATCGATCAGGCATGACGAAGCGCGCGGAGAAAAGGGCACGGGAGGAATCGAGGGGTCACTCTGCATGGATTTTCTGTGCTGCCCTGTCCGCCCCTGCATGGTGGCACAGGAGAGGGTGGGGCGACATCTTCTGAATTGCGCTTTCTGTTTTCTCTCGGTGGCTGAACCGGGTTCGCCGGAAAAGGGCGCAATACGGGAGATGAGATTCCCGAGGAACGGGTGTGAAACTCGCCTTTAGCGCCTTCGGCCGCGATCTTCTCTCACCTGGACGACGTTTTTCGGCCCCGGGCGGACGCAGGACGTCGGCCACCGAGGAAAAAAGGTGGAACGAACAGTGACGCAGAAATCCGACGGGGCCGGCACGCTGGTGAGCGGGCCCGAGGAGCAGGAGGACGGGGAAGGTTCCGTCATGTCCCGCGCGCGGCGGCCCTGGTGGCGCAGCCCATGGGTCTACGGGCTCGCCGCGCTCGTCGTCTTCAATCTGATCTACGCTCTGCCGAGATACCTGAGCTTCGACCCGACCCAGTCACGCACCCGGATAGACCCGACCTTCCCTCTGCACTACCCGGTGGTCGTCCTGCACGTCGTCGCGGGAAACCTGGCGTTGGTGACGGTCTTCCTGCAGTTGTTGCCGTGGATTCGCAGGCGTCATCCGGCCTTCCATCGGATGACGGGACGGGTGTACGTGTTCGGGGGGGTCATCCCCACCGCGTTGCTGTCCCTTGTGCTGCTGCCGTACTCGACGGCGCCGATGGGCAAGCTGGGCCTGGCGACGATGGCGATCCTCTGGCTGGCGACGGCCCTGACCGGCTACCGGATGGCGAGGCGGCGCCGCTACATGGAGCACCGCCGCTGGATGATCTACAGTTTCGCGCTGGCCATGGGCACGTCGTGGGGCCGGGTCATCAGCCAGTTCGCCATACCGGGTAAGGGCATCGACGTCGCCGTGTTCTTCGACATCTCCTCCTGGATGGGCTGGGTGGTCAGCCTCGTCGCCGCGTACTGGTGGCTGGAGCGGACCTCTCCGAGGCGCCGGGCCGTCAAGACCACGGTCCCGTCGTAGGGGGCGCGCGGCGGTCACTCGTAGGAGCAGCCAGCGCACACGAGTCCTCCGGTGAGGCGGTCACCGCTCCACCGGAGGACTTTCCCATGCGCGAGCCCTCAGATGTACACCGTGTTGGGTTCGAGGCCGCAGAGGATCCGGCCGTAGAGCTCGAGGTTGGTGTTGGGGTGCATGATGGCGTGCAGGTTCAGGGTCTGCACGTCACGCTCGATGCGCTGGATCGGCACCGAGGTGTAGATGGAGGATCCGCCGCTGGCGGTGTTGAGGATGTCCACCGCCTCCTTCGCCCGCTGGCACACCGCGCCCAGGTCCAGCCTGACGCGGGCGCGTTCCTCCAGCGTCCACGGCTCACCGGTCGGCCCCTTCGTGTCCACCAGGCCCGCCGCGCGGAAGGCGTGGAACTCGGCCTCGTCGATCTTCGTCGTCGCCTCGGCGACCTGGAGATGGGTGAGCGGTGCCTCCCGCTGGCTGTCGTAGGAGGTGTAGCTGATCTTCCGGCCGGGCAGGCGCTCGAAGAAGGCGTCCTTGGCGGCCTTGGCCAGACCGAGCGCCGTCGCGCTGACGGTCGTGCAGGCGGTCGGCATGAACGGGGCGCGGAAGATCGGGGAGTTCGCGTTGAGCTTCGAGGAGATCTGCCCCTGCAGCACCGGCCCCATGGACAGCACCCGCGCCCGCGGGACGAACAGGTCCTGCGCGACGCTGGTGACGCTGCCGGAGCCGCGCAGTCCCGAGGTGAACCAGTCGTCGATGATCTGCAGGTCCGACAGCGGGACCGCGACCATGATCGGCTCGTAGCCGCCGTCGGGGGTGGCCAGGACCGCCGCATTGGTGTTCCAGTGGCTCTGCTGCGACCCGGTGTTGAACGACCACCTGCCGTTGAGCACGACGCCGCCGTCCGTGGGAACGGCGACCGCCGTCGGGCTGAGGATCCCGCTCACCCGGACGTCGGGTGTGGAGAAGACCTCGTCCTGCACCTCGTCGGGGAACAGCCCGACCATCCAGGTGCTGATCGCCCAGACCGCGACGGTCCAGGAGTGCGAGCCGTCGCCCCGCGCCAGCTCCGCCAGCACCTCGACCACGGTGCGCATGTCCGATTCGTAGCCGCCGTACCTGGTCGGGACCCGCATCTTCAGGATGCCCGCGTCCGTCAGGGCCTCGATCGACTCGTCGGGAAGGCGCCTGTTCTCCTCGGCCCTGAGCGCGTTCTTCTGGAGCAGGGGCACCAGTTCCGACGCGCGGCGGAGGAGTTCCCTCCTCGGCGGTACCTCGGTGACGTCCATCGATCCTCCTCGGGAGACTGCGGCAGGTGTCGGCTCACGGCCCGCCCTCGGAGGCCGGCCCGTGCACGTCGACCCTCGCAGTCCTTTTTTCGCGTCGCATCTCTCTGATTGCGCCGTACGCGGGCGACGGCAACGCGGAAGGGAATATCGCAATCGCGAAGATGCGCCGCCTGAGCGCGGTGCACATCATTGGCTGCGAGTTCTTTTTTCTGCGATCCGGGCCGCCCCTGAGGTCTTCGGCCACAGGGTCACGCGTGGAATCTTCCGCCAAGAGACGAGGGGGTATGCCGAATGAACAGCGCCGTCGGCGGCCGGAAAAAGATCGTCATTGATGCCTGGCTGCACTACTACAAGACCCCGCGTTTCCTGGACAGCACCAGGGACGCCATCAAGGGCTTCAACGAGGCGCACCCGGAATACGACGTCAGGCTGCACGAGCACGACTACGTGAAGATGCCCCTCGAGGTCGCCCGCGCGGTCGAGCGCGGCGTCACGCCGACCATGGCCCAGTACTACTCGACCTCGAGCCGTGTCGCCTTCGACATGGTGAAGAACGACGGTTCGCCGCTCTACACCTCGATCGCCGGGGCGATCGGTGGCCGTACGGAGATCCTTGGCGAGCCGGTCGTCGACGGCGACGTCCTGTCGCACGCCCGCTACTACTTCTCGGTCCCCGACGGGCGCACCGCCCTGTCGCCGCTGTCCTCAACGACCCTGCTCTACGCCAACATGACGCTGCTCGAAGCCGCGGGCGTCTCCGAGGTCCCGCAGACCTGGGCCGGGATCGACGCCGCCTGCCGGGCCGTCGCCAAGCTTCCGAACCCGCCCGCCCACGCCATCACCTGGTGCAACCACGGCTGGATGTTCATGCAGGCGATCGCCGCGCAGGGCGGCCTCATCGTCGACCACGACAACGGCCGCTCCGGCGTCGCCGAAACCGCCCACCTCGACTCCGACGAGATGATGGCCTTCGTCGCCTGGTGGCAGCGCCTGCAGAAGGACGGCTACTACCACTACACCGGCACCCTGATGGACTGGGTCGGCAGCTTCGGGGTGTTCGCCGAACAGCAGGTGGCCTTCATGTTCACCTCGTCGGTCGACGCGCCGCGACTGGTCCAGGTCGGCAAGGACAGAGGGTTCGTTGTCAGGGCGAGCAGGCTGCCGTACAACCACGACGTGCCCTACGTCGGCAACGTGCTCGGCGGCGACGGGATCTTCCTGGCCGACGGGCTCGACGAGGCGACCCGGGACGGCGCGCTCGCCTTCCTGCAGTACCTCAACAACCCGGCCAACGCGATCGACCGGCACCGGCGCACCAACTACATGCCGATCACCTACTCCGCGGTCGGCCTCCTGGAGGAGCAGGGCTGGTTCGCCGAGAACCCGCACCGGCGGGTCGCCATCGACCAGCTTGAGGGCTCGGACGACTCACCTGCGGCGCTGGGGGCGATGGTCGGGGAGCTGCCCAGGCTTCAGGATGTGATGACGTACGCCATGCACGACGTGCTGCTCTCCGGCGCCGACCCGGTGGCCCGGTTCGCCCGGGCCAACGCCGAGGGGCAGAGGCTGCTTGACGACTACAACGCGCACCGGGGACCGGGGCGCGACCCCGGCAGCTACCGCGTGCACTGACCCAGCACGACCAGCACGACCAGGAGAGGCCAGGAGAGGAGCGCCGTGAGGTTCGGCTTCGGGCTGCCGCAGGGCAGCGGGTTCGATCTTCGTTACGATGTCGTGAGAGTCGCCAGAGGGGCGGAGCGGGCGGGCTACTCCAGCCTCTGGGTCTACGAGCGGGTGCTCTACCCGCTCGAACCGGCCGACGGCATGAACGGCGTGCCCGGCCTTCCCTGGATCGACCACTACCGGGAGTGCGCGGACGCACTGACCGTGCTCACGCTCGCCGCGGCGGTCACGGACACCGTACGGCTCGGCACCAGCATCCTCGTCGCGCCGTTCTACTCCTCGCTGCACCTGGCGCGGGCGCTGGCGGCGCTCGACCAGGCGAGCGGCGGGCGGGTGATCGCCGGGTTCGGCAGCGGCTGGTCCTCGGACGAGTACCGGGGGATGGAGGCCGACTTCGGTGCCCGTGGCCGGACCCTCGACGAGACCGTCGACGCGTGCCGCGCGTTCTGGGGGACCAACCCGGTCTCCTACCGGGACTCGCGGGTGACCGTGGAGAACGCGCTGGTGAGCCCGAAACCGGTGTCGAGGATTCCGGTGATGCTGGGCGGTGGCCGCTCGGAGCGGGCCGTCGACCGGATCGCCCGCAAGGCCGACGGCTGGCTGCCCTCAGGGCTGCCCGCGCCCGCGGTGGCCGACCTCTGGGCCCGGATCAGGGAGCGGGCAGCCGGGTACGGGCGGGACGCTGACGCGCTGGAGCTCATTCCCCGGGCCGCCGTCGTGCTCTCGGAGACGCCGGGAGCGACGGGCAGGCGGCCGTTCCAGGGGTCGCTCGAGCAGGTGGTCGAGGACGTCGCCGCGCTCGCCGGCGCCGGTGCGGACGAGATCCTGCTCGACCTGACGCCCTCGGCGAAGAACGGCGACGAGCTGCTCGACAGGTCGCTCGAGGTGTTCGAGGCGCTGACGGACGCCAGACTCTGATTGGGGCCGGGCCCGGGGCGTGGCCGTTCTCGCGGGCGCATCGGGAACGTCCGCGGGCCGGCCCGGTCGTTTCCACGGGCGTGCCGTCCGTCAGCCGAATCGGTGCCGGACCGGATGTCGAGAACCCGTTTTCGGCTCCGACTGTAGGTCAGACGGCCCCGACCGGGGTCGCACCGAGGAGGAGACACGTGGCTTCACACACGCTAGGCGGCATTCTGCTGGGCACGCCCGACGCCGATCGGCTTCGCGAGTGGTACATCAAGGCGCTGAACCCCCGGGTCGAGGGGCCGGTCCTGTTCTTCGGCGACGTCGTCCTGGTCTGCGACCAGCGTGACGACGTCGGGGAGAAGAACCCCGAGCCCGGCCGGCAGATCCTCTGCTTCGGCGTCGAGGACGCGATGGCGACGGCCGAGCACCTCAACGAGCTGGGGGTGACCTGGCTGACCGAGGTGGCCGATCGCGAGCAGGCGTGGATCGGCACCCTGATCGACCCGGACGGCAACTACGTCCAGATCGTCCAGCACAAGCACTAGGGACGACCGCCGGTTCCGGCGGCGGCGACCTCGGGCCGTGGTGCGACCGGCCCGAGGTCGCCTGTCGTCGCTCAGCTCCGGGACGGCGCGGCGCGTTTCACCCTCCGGTTCACCCACGGCAGTCCCGACGTGCGGTCGAGCCACCACTGGGCGACCGTGAGGTGCACGATGAAGGGCAGCCAGCCGATCAGCTCGAAGTACAGGTTCATATTGGCGCCGGGGAAGCTCGACACGTATATCCCGATGGGCCTGCTGTAGATGTTCGTCAGCGACAGGGCGAAGCTGTAGGTCATCCAGCGGCGGTGCTCGGCCCACCTTCGCTGCCGTCCCATCCGGTAACCGACGAGCGTGATGACCAGCCACAGGGCCGCGGTGATGTACAGGCCCGCGCTGCCGACCTGGATCCCGCCGTCGCGGGTGTTGCGGATCCGCATCAGGACGATGGCGACGATCGAGGTGGGGACCGCGCCCGCGAAAACGAAGAACCGGCCGCTGATCCGGTGCACGGCTGGGTACCGCCTGCGGATCAGCGGCCACACCTGCAGGCAGGCCGTCACCATCGCGATGGTGGCGGTCAGGATGTGGGTGACCACCAGCACGTAGTGCAGGGGGATGCTCCGTACCAGGTGCACGGTCGCCGTGCTCGGATCCAGGCCGATGTAGGGGCCCCAGATGTAGGTCAGGAATACCGCGACCAGGATGACCAGCGGAATCATCCACGGCCTTCGCCACCACCGCGGCCGGGGCGAACGTCGCCTCGCCCGTTCGGTCAGCTTCCGGTCCAGCTCGATCATTTCGTCGGGCACGTCGTGGACCTCGGGTGCCTTCTCCGACGATTGCGTCACGTCGATTCCCTCTCTGACAGATCTTCGCTGCGGGGAGAGTTCGCCCGCGATGGCGCGCGCCTGATGAACCGGGGAAAGCGGGGACGCCGGAGTGCGTTGTTCGACGCGCCCGGTTTTCGGCGCCTGAACATGGCAGAAAATGCCGTGCCTCGATGGTCCCACCGGGGTGGTGGGGGGATTTCTTTTAGATTGCGGAGTCATGGCGCGGGTGTCGTCGGCGGGCGGCCCGCCACGGAAATCCGGATTTTTCCGGAACGCCTCGTTCCTTCGAAGTCTCGCCATGGCGAACGGCGCATGGTGAACGGCGCATGGTGAACGGCACATGGTGAACGGCATTGAAAGGCGTTCGGCATCGTGCCGTGCTTCGCGATCGGTGTGCCGCGGGCTCAGTTCTCGACGATGGACGGCACTTCACCGGCGGCCGGGGAGTCGGTGCCGCGTCTCTCCCCGGCGGTCCCGGGGACCGATCTCCGCTGCCGCAACGCGCTCGCCGTCAGGGCCGCCAGAGCGGCGAAGGTGATGACGCCGATGACGCCGACGGTGTTCAGCCCGATGGTGAAGGCGTCGCGGGCGGTCCGCAGGAACGGGGCCGAGAGGTCCGCGGGCAGGTCAGCGGCGGCCGCGGTCGCCCCGGCGAGGGTTTCACCGGCCGCCCGCGCGGTCTCCGCGGGGATGCCCTGGGGGAGTGATCCGGCGATGTGGGAGCGGTAGACGGCGGCGCCGACGGTGCCCATGACCGCCATGCCCAGCGTCCCGCCGAAGTGAAGGCTGGTCTCCGAGATCGAGGCCGCGGAGCCCGCCCGCTCTGGCGGTACGGAACCGACGACCAGCCCCGTCCCCAGGGAGACCAGCGGGCCGTCGCCCAGCGCGACGATCGCGATGCCGAGCACCGCGAACGCGAGTCCGCCGACGCTGTCGACCAGCGTCACCAGCACGAAGCCGACCGCCGAGAGCGCCAGGCCGCAGGCGATGGCCGTTCCCGGCCTCATCCAGCGGACGAGGGTGGGCGAGAACACGGCGCCGACGGCCAGTGCCAGGCCCATGGGGGCGTACCACAGGGCCGACATCGCGGGGGACAGGCCGAGCACCGACTGCAGATACTGGCTGACCAGCAGTCCCGTTCCGGCCACCGTCGCGCCGCTCAACAGCATCGTGGCGAGGACGACGCTGAAGGAACGCCCGGCGAACAGGTGCAGGTCCAGTAGGGGGTGTTCGAGGTGTAGCTGCCGCCGTACGAAGGCCACGCCGAACGCCAGGCCCGCGGCGACCGCGGCGACGGCCGCCACCGGTGTCGTGTGATCACCGACGGCCAGCTCCTTGATGCCGTAGATGAGCGGGAGGATGGCGGCCAATGACAGGGCGACGCTGACGAGGTCGAGGTGTCCCGCCTCCGGAGCGCGGTACTCGGGCAGCAGGATCGGGCCCAGGACGAGCAGCAGCACCATGACGGGGACACCGAGGAGGAAGACCGAGCCCCACCAGAAGTGTTCGAGCAGGACGCCGCCGATGACGGGTCCGAGCGCCGCGCCGCCGAACTGGCACGCCGCCCAGAGCGAGATGGCGACACCGCGCTGCCTGGCGTCGGTGAACATGTTGCTGATGAGGGCGAGGGTCGAGGGCATGAGGGTCGCGCCCGCGACGCCGAGGATGGCCCTGGCGGCGATGAGCATGCCGGGACTGGTGGAGTAGGCGGCCAGGACGGAGGCCAAGCCGAAGGCGGCCCCGCCGATGAGGAGCAGCCGTCTGCGGCCGATGCGGTCGCCGAGGGTGCCCATGGTGATGAGGAAGCCGGCCAGGAAGAAGCCGTAGACGTCCGCGATCCACAGCTGCTCGACGCTGCTGGTCCCGAGATCAGCGCTGAGGTGGGGCACCGCGAGGAACAGGACGCCGATGTCCAGCGCGACCAGCAGGGTGGGCAGGGCCAGCACCGCGAGCCCGGTCCACTCCCGGCGACCGGCCAGAGGACCGGCCTCCGCCGTTGTTTCGTCATGCATGGGGTTCTCATCCTTGTCCACGAGTGATTCGGATATCGGGTGCGAGTGGCACCTCTCGTAGACAGGTCGGAGCCGATCCGGGACTCTCGACGCTCGCTTGCCGGTGATTTGTCATGGTTTGGCCATTGCGGTGGCCGGAGGATCTCCGGGGGTGGCCGGATTTCCGGACGCCGGGAACCGGATGTCGAGAACGGGACGCCCGCTCCGACCTGTTTACATGACCGGCCAGAGCCGGGAACCGGAAGGCTTGGAGTGAAGATGTGAAGTACCTGCTGTCGATCTACACGAACCCCAAGGTCTGGAACGCTCTGCCCGAGCGGGTTCGCGACGACGTGTGGAGCGGTCGAGGCCGGTTCGTCGAGACGATCAAGAGAACCGGGGAGTTCCTCGGCGCGAACGCGCTGGAGGACCTGTCGCACAGCGCCGTCATCAAGGTCCGCGACGGGCTGGCCTGGGTCACCGGCGGTCCCTTCGTCGAGGGCGGGGAGTGCCTCACCGGTTACTACGTCGTCGAGTGCGAGAGCACGGAACGCGCACACGCGATCGCCGCGATGATTCCGGACACCAGAATCGAGGGATCGGGCATCGAGGTACGGCCGATCGTTTTCTCGGCGGGCGCGGGTGCTTGATCGCCGGCCTTTTTGCATTGCGACCCGGCATCCGATGCCAGGAAACACCGTGAAACGCCAGGTAATACCGGATAAAGCCGGGAAACAAGGGGCGAGATGGATATATCCGGCAGTTTAGGTTCCTGATATCGCAATCCAGAAGAAGCTTTGATAAACAGTGAAATGGGACCCTTGGTCCGGGTCCGGCAACGGAGGTGGAAACGTGAACGTTCCAGATTTGTTACCGGGGAAGGTGGTCCTGGTCGCGGGGGTCGGCCCGGGCCTCGGCCGAGAGCTCGCGGTGCGTTGCGCCCGCGCGGGCGCCGATCTGGTGCTGGCCGCACGCACCGAGTCCCGGCTGGTCGAGGTGGCCGACGAGGTCAAGGAGATCGGCCGCCGAGCGCTGGTGGTGCCGACCGACCTCACCGATGACGCAGCGGCCGAGAATCTGGTGAGTACGGCGCTCGAGACCTTCGGCCGGGTGGACACGTTCATCCACAACGCGTTCGCGGTCCCGCGGCACGTGCCGGTCATCGAGGTCCATCTCGACGAGGTCCGCGACGGCTTCGAGACCAACGTGTACGCCGCGCTGCGGCTGGTCCGGCTGCTCCTGCCGACACTGGTGGAGAACAAGGGCTCCATCGTGATGATCAACTCTTCGGTCCTGCGGCACTCGAACGAGTTGTGCGGGGCCTACAAGATGGCGAAGGGCGGTCTGCTCGCCCTCGCCCAGACATTGTCGACCGAGCTGGGCCCGAAGGGCGTTCGGGTCAACAGCGTCGCTCCGGGCCCGATCCTGATCGACACGGTGAAGGCTTTCGTCGAGGAGATCGCCACCACGCGCGGCATCTCGTCCCAGGAGGTCTACGGCGAGATGACGAGGACGATCGACCGGCGCAGGCTGCAGGACCCGGACGAGGTCGCCGACGCGGTGATCTTCCTGGCCTCCGACATGGCCCGCGCGATCACCGGGCACTGCCTCGACGTCAACGGCGGAGAGTTCCACAACTGAGGTCACCGCCGCGGACGAAGCCGTCCGCCTCACCCGTGCGGTCCACGTTCTGTCGCCGAGGACGGTGAGGCGGGGCTCCCTGGAACGCTCACGACCCCGTCGGCCCGCGCCGCCGTACGGTCCCGCCCGCCGCCGGTGGCAGGGGGCGGGGTCAGTGGTCGGTTCTGACCTCCTGCGCCACGTCCGTCTCGGCCGCCGGTTCCGCGCCGCCGGGGTTTCCTTCCTGGTTCCTCTGCTTACGGAACAACAACCAGATCATGACCGCGAGGCAGAGCAGGAGGACGGCACCGATCAGGCCGACCGTGTTGAGTCCGTTGGTGAAGGCGTCGCGGGCCGCCCCGAGAAGCTCGGCAGCGGGGCCCGCGGGCAGGTTCGCCGCCGCGGCGGTCGCCCCGGCGAGGGTTTCGTGGGCGGCTTTCGCGGCGTCCGCGGGGACGTCGGCGGGAATGGAGTCCGCCACCTGGGCGCGATAGACGGCGGCGCCGATGGTGCCCATGACCGCGATGCCGAGCGTGCCGCCGAAGTTACCGCTCGTCTCCGACATCGAGGCCGCGGAGCCCGCGCGTTCCGGCGGCACCGCCCCCATGACCAGGCCCGCGCCGAGCGCGAACAGCTGTCCGAGGCCGATCGAGATCACGACACCGCCGATCACGATGAGGGGAAGCCCGTCGACGCTGGGCACCAGGCCGATCATCACGTAACCGACGGCCCCGAGCACCAGGCCGCCGGTGATCGCGAGGCTCAGACCCAGTTTCCGCGCGACGACGGGGGCCGCCAGCGCCGCGCTCACGGCCATGGTCAGTCCCTGCGGTGCCAGCCAGAGCCCGGCCTGCCCGGGGGAGTATCCGAGGTCCGACTGGACGTACTGGCTGATCAGCAGGAACGTCCCCGCCTGCGCGCCGCCCGCCAGCAGCATGGCGGTCAGCGACGCGCTGAAGGTGCCCTCGGCGAACAGGTGCAGGTCCAGCAGCGGGTGTTCGAGGTGTAGCTGCCGCCGTACGAAGGCCACGCCGATCGCCAGGCCGACGACGATCGCCAGAATCGGCACGATCGGCGTGCTGACCGTGCTCACGGCGAGTTCCTTGATGCCGTAGATGACGGGGAGGATGGCGGCGAGGGACATCACGACGCTGACGAGATCGATCTTGCCGGGGGTCTGGTTACGGTACTCGGGCAGCAGGATCGGGCCCAGGACGAGCAGCAGCACCATGACGGGGACACCGAGGAGGAAGACCGAGCCCCACCAGAAGTGTTCGAGCAGGAGCCCGCCGATGACGGGTCCGAGCGCCGCGCCGCCCATCTGGCACGCCGCCCAGAGCGAGATGGCGACACCGCGCTGCCTCGCGTTGGTGAACATGTTGCTGAGCAACGCGAGGGTCGAGGGCATGAGGGTCGCGCCCGCGACGCCGAGGATGGCCCTGGCGGCGATGAGCATGCCGGGACTGGTGGAGTAGGCGGCCAGGACGGAGGCCAAGCCGAAGGCGGCCGCACCGATGAGGAGCAGCCGTCTGCGGCCGATGCGGTCGCCGAGGGTGCCCATGGTGATGAGGAAGCCCGCGAGGAGGAAGCCGTAGATGTCCGCGATCCACAGCTGCTCGACGCTGCTGGCTCCGAGGCCTGTGCTGAGATGGGGGACAGCGAGGAACAGGACGCCGATGTCCAGCGCGATCAGCAGGGTGGGCAGGGCCAGCACCGCGAGCCCGGTCCACTCCCGGCGACCGGCCAGAGGACCGGCCTCCGCCGTTGTTTCGTCTTGCATGGAGTTCTCTTCCTGTCCACGAGTAGTCGGATGCCGACGTGTGCGGCACTTTCACGGATAGGTCGGAGCCGACCTCGCGATCTCGACATCCGTCACCCGCGCGAGGGTTTCGGCCTTTCCCTGACCGGGGCGCCGTCCCGGTTCCCGCAGGTCGGCGCCCCGGCGCGGCTACGTCCAGGAGGGGCGCGGGGACGGGCGGAAAAACGATCGAATTCGTCGGTCCGGGGTGTCGAGAACCCGGCTCCGGCTCCGACCTGTCCGTGAGAGGCGCCGAACGGGCGCCGACGACCGGAGGAGCGAGTTACATGTCGAAGTACATGTTGATCATGCACATAAGCCCCAAGGTCATGGAGAACCTGTCCGAAACGGACCGCAACGAGATCATGAGCGGCCACGGCGCGTTCCAGGAGAAGATCAAGGAGACCGGGGAGTTCGTCTCGACGCACGCGCTGGGCGACCCCTCGAACAGCGCGGTCGTCAGCGTCAACGACGGTGTCACGAGCGTCAAGGAGGGCCCGCTCCTGGACAGCGAGCTGGGCGTCGGCGGCTACTACATCGTCGAGTGCGAGAGCAAGGAGCGCGCCTACGAGGTCGCCGCGCTGATTCCGGACGCGAAGATTGACGGGCTCGGCGTCGAGGTCCGTCCGATCGTGTTCTCGGCCGGCGCCGTGAGGGACGGCAGCGAGTGACGGCGGCCGATCTCGAAGTCGTTGGGGTCGTGCGCCGGGGTGACCTTGACCGCTCCGG
>NZ_JBFBCE010000069.1:0-51948 GCF_040689595.1 Streptosporangium sp. NPDC051023
CACCTGTTTAACCTTCTTTGCCCCCATAAAAAAAAAATTTTTTTTATCCCCCCCACCCCCGCCCCCACACCCCCCCCGCGGGCGCGTCCTGGTGGACGCGCCCGGCTGTCGGGGTTCTGACGCTGTGAGATCAAAATGTGCCGCTGGCCGGGCCGGAGACAGGTCGCGGGCCAGGCCGGGAAACGCCGCTCAGACCGCGGACAGGCCGTTGGCCGCCGCGGGCCAGCTCATGCGAATGCACATGCCCTTCTGACTCGGATAGACCTGGACGTCATCGGCAAGCCCCACGATGACCGCGATGCCGAAGCCGGACATCAGGGTGTCGGGGAGCTGCACGAGCGGGTCGTCGAATCGTAACAACGCACGATCCTGCTCCAGCTCGTCGCTAGGGGCCGAGTCGGTGACAGTCACCTCGAACCGCCCCAGATCATCACGCAGCTCGATGCGGATCGGCTCCCCCGGACAGTGGAGGCGATGTGCCTCGACGGCCCGGGAGCACGCCTCACCGACTGCGAGCCGTACCTCGTCCAGCAGCGACTCCTCCACCCCGGTGCGCCTGGCGATCGCCGTGGCGACCAGACGTGCCGTGCGCACGTGGGCGGGAAGGGCACTGAACGTCAGCTCGACGGTAGCCATGATTACTTGTCTGAGCCGTGAGCTTCCTTGGCCTCCTCAACCGAGGCATAGATACCGAAGACCTTCGTCAACCCGGTGATCCGGAAGATCTTCAGGATGCGCTCCTGGGTGCAGACCAACTCCAGTGAGCCGTCGTGCGCCCGAACTCGCTTGAGCCCGCCGACCAGGACACCAAGGCCCGTTGAGTCAAGGAAGTCGACCTTCTCCATGTTGACGAGCAGGTGGAAGTTCCCCTTGTTGACCAGGTCGATCAGGAGCTCACGCAATCTGGGCGCGGTGTAGACATCGATCTCACCCTCGACCTCAACGATGGTGAGACGGTCCTCGGAATGGTGGTCCAACTTCAGATCCACAGATCCTCCAGCGCCTTGCCTGCGAAAGTACCGATTCAGGCGTGACTCCTGGGACCGAGCGGCCCCCAGACGACAAGCCCCGACGCGCGGCATTCAACCATGCGTACGCTCAGTGTCTATACGAAATCACGATTCCCGGCGACTCTGCCCACAGATGCCAGACTGGAAACCAGTGACTCCGTCCTCATCCTCCCCCCTCAGAGCGGGTTCCGCGCTCAACCACCTGCTCGGCGTTCCCGCACGTCACGAACGCGTGACTCACGTCGAGCACGTTCCCGCACGTCAGGCGGGCCAGACTCGCTGGCCGGACTGGGTCGAGGAGCGCCTGGTTACGCGCTGGGCGAACCAAGGAATTTCTGGGCTGTGGCCACATCAGGCCGAAGCCGCTGAGCTGGCACATCGCGGCCAAAACGTGATCATCGCCACAGGCACCGCCTCGGGGAAGTCCCTCGCCTACCTGGTCCCCGCCATCTCCTCGGTGCTCGACGGCGGCACGGTCCTCTATCTGACGCCGACGAAGGCGCTGGCCGCCGACCAGCTCCGCGCGCTACGCGAACTGGACGTCCCCGAGCTGCGCGCGGCCACCTTCGACGGCGACACCTCCTTCGAAGAACGGGCCTGGGTCCGCAAGCATGCCAACTACGTGCTGACGAACCCGGACATGCTCCACCGCACGCTGCTGCCCCGCCACGCCCAGTGGTCGGCCTTCTGGCGGCGGCTGAAGGTGGTCGTGGTCGACGAGTGCCATGGCTACCGGGGCGTGTTCGGCTCCCACGTCGCGCAGATCCTGCGGCGCCTGCGCAGGGTCTGCGCGCGGTACGGCTCCGCCCCTGCGTTCGTGCTCTCCTCGGCGACCGCAAGCGAGCCCGGGGCCTTCGGAACACGCCTGACAGGCCTCCAGATGGCCGAGGTGACCGCGGACGCCTCTCCCCGGGGCGCGACCACCTTCGCCCTCTGGGAGCCTCCCCTGACCGATCTGCGCGGCGAGCGCGGCGCCCCCATGCGCCGTCCCGCGGCCGTGGAGAGCGCCGACCTCCTCGCGGACCTGGTCGCCGCGGACGTCCGCACCCTCGCCTTCGTCCGCTCCCGCAGAGCGGCCGAGTCGGTCGCCCTGACCACCAGGGCCAAGCTGCAGGACCTCGTTTTCGGCGCGGAGGCGTCGGCGGACCTGCCGGACAGGGTCGCGGCCTACCGCGCCGGATACCTCGCGGAGGACCGCCGCGGGCTGGAGAAGGCGTTCCGTTCCGGGGAGCTCCTCGGGCTCGCGACCACCAACGCGCTGGAACTCGGCGTCGACGTGTCCGGCCTCGACGCCGTACTCATCGCAGGGTGGCCGGGGACCAGGGCCTCGCTGTGGCAACAGGCGGGCCGGGCGGGACGCGCGGGGCAGGACGCCCTGGCGGTCCTGATCGCCAGGGACGACCCGCTGGACACCTACCTGGTCCACCATCCAGAGGCCCTCTTCGGTCGCCCGGTCGAGGCGATCGTGCTCGACCCGGGCAACCCCTACGTGCTCGGCCCCCACCTGTGCGCCGCCGCCGCCGAGATCCCACTGACCCAGGAGGACCTGGAGATCTTCGGGCCGACCTCGAAGGAGGTGCTCGCGGACCTCGTCTCGGACGGCCTGCTCAGGGAACGGGCGACGGGGTGGTTCTGGACAAGCAGGGAGCGAGCGACCGACCTCGCCGACATCAGGGGGGCGGGTGGTCCCCCCATCCAGGTCGTCGAGATGTCCACGGGGCGGCTGCTGGGCACCGTCGACGAGGCCTCGGCGCACACCAGCGTGCACACCGGCGCCGTCTACGTGCACCAGGGGGAGACGTTCCTGGTCGACGAGCTGGACCTGGAGGCGGGAGTCGCCCTCGTCGAGGCCGGAACCCCCGACTACACGACCTTCGCCAGGGACGTCACCGACATCTCGGTCCTCGAGTCCCTCCGGTCCCACCCGCTCGGCCCGGGAGAACTCCATTTCGGCTCGGTCGAGGTGACCCGCCAGGTCGTCTCCTACCTGAAGCGCCGCGCCCAGAGCGGCGAACTCCTCGGCGACGAGCCTCTCGAGCTTCCTCCGCGCACGCTGCGCACCCGCGCGGTCTGGTGGACCCTGCCCGCCTCCGCGACCCTCTCCCTGGCCCAGGAGGGCCTGGACCTCGGCGGGGCGGCACACGCGGCCGAGCACGCCTCCATCGGCCTGCTGCCGCTCTTCGCGACCTGCGACCGCTGGGACATCGGCGGCGTCTCCACCGAGCTGCACCCGGACACCGGGCTGCTCACCGTCTTCGTCTACGACGGCCACGAGGGTGGCGCGGGCTTCGCCGAACGCGGCTACGCCCGCGCCCTCGACTGGCTCACGGCTACCAGGGAGGCCATCCTCTCCTGCGAGTGCGAACGCGGCTGCCCGTCCTGCATCCAGTCCCCCAAATGTGGAAACGGCAACGAACCCCTCGACAAGAACGGAGCCCTCCACCTCCTGGCCACCCTGCTCTCCGACCCCCGGCCCTAAAGATCGGAGCCCAGCACGGCAGACAGACCTGCCCCCGGGAAGCGGCGCGACACCCTCAGGAGATGGACCGACACCCCCGGGAGGCGGCGCGACGCGCGACGTGCCGGTGTGCCCGGACGGGCACACCACCAACGCGAAGACCGTGAACGCCCACCAGCTCAAACACCGCCCACCGACACCGACCCGCTCCATCCCACCGCTCGTCGTACCTGCGCGAGGAAGCGCCCTGTCTCAGCCGATGGCATCGGCGATATAGACGGGACCCGCGCGAGCGGAGGCTGTGATCAGCCTGCTGCCCAGCGCGGGCAGCGAGAGCCGTACGGTCACCTGAACGTCGGCGATCCCGTAACCGTTGATGGAGCAGCGCATGAGCCTGGTTCCGTTGCCCACGGCTGACAAGGACGCCTCGGCGCACCCGCGCCGCGGGTCGGCGAAGGCCAGACGGGCGGCGGCGAGCGCACTCAGGTCAGCGGCGCTCCGGGCTCGGTGACGGGCGACCCTCGCCGTTCCGGCGAGCACGATCGCGGACGCCACAACGAAGATCAGCGCCATGAACCCGACCATCCAAACCGTCGCCGCCCCTCGATCACCCTCCGCCGCTCGCCCCGCCATTCGTCTCCTTTTCCTCTCCCCCACCTTCCTCTCCTCCACCTGACTTCACGACTCCTGACCTCTGATCCCACAGCTCCTCCACCCTGATCTCGCCCCTCCCTCCCCTGACTTCACAGCTCCTCCTCTCCCAACTTCACAGCCCCTTCCTCTCCTGGCTTCATGACTCGCCACTGTCTGCTTGTACTCATGGCCCACCGTTCTCCGCTCTTCACGGCTCGCCACTCCCCTCTCCGCCCTTTCACGGCCGACCCCTCCCATCTGCCTCACAACTCCCCGCTCGCCCCTGCGGCGTCCTCGGCCGCCCCTCCCCCGCCCGTCTCGTATTTCTCCCGGCAGTGTCCTTGGCGTCCTTGGCGTCCTTGGCGTCCTTGGCCTGTTCTCTTCTCGCTCCTCCTCCATCCCGATGGGACTCCCCCCTGCTTTCACCCACCTGTCTTCTCCTGTCCTGATGTCCGTCTCGACTTTCGTCCCTTACCTCTTTCGCTTCCGCCTCGTCGCCTGCCTGCCTCTCACCCCTGAACCTCACTCGGCTGCTCCACGCCTGGCTCGGTGGCGGAGACGGCGGTCGCGTGGACGGTGACGCCCGGCAGCGAGGCGCCCCACCTGGGGGCGATGCTCGCGGACACCTCCACCAGGGTGATCTTCACGCTCCGGGTGACCGTCACTCGCGCGCCCGGTGGGGCGGCGGCCAGGACGCCACCTCGCACGCGATCCAAGGGCTCGCCTCGCGATGCGGCTCTGGCGCCCGCCCAGGCGGCGTCAACACACTCAAGCTGTGCTCCGACCACGGCCACCGCCCACAGCGCGGCCGCCAGGACCACGACCAGCGCAGGTAGCGCGACCGCGGTCTCCGCGGTCACCGATCCTCTTGATCGAGGGAAGAGGGCAGCCGGTCTCATGAGGATCATTCGGCGATGTTGAGCGCCCGGTTGATCAACCCAGTGATCAACTGCTGAACCTCGGAGCTCGTCACCACCTTGAAGAGGAGTCCCGCGAAGGCGCAGGCGGCGATCGTCCCTACGGCGTATTCAGCGGTGGACATGCCTCGGTCGCGGCCGGAAGCCGTGGTCAGGAGCGCCCAGCGGACACGGAACCATCGCAGCCGGTCGGGGCAGTCGCGCTCGACGATCGATGGGGCCATCGTTTCCTCCTGGAGTCATGGCCGGGTTGGACATCCGGCACCTGTGAAGCCAGCTTTCTCGATGGGAGCGAAGTTCGGAGGGCGCGAAAGACATCCTGTGGATAACCCAGGAACAGTCGACAAAGCCCTGTGGATAACTCAGGGAAGCAGCACGTCACCGGCGAGGCTCACCACGACGGGGACAATGCCGAGGCAGACGAAAGCGGGCAGGAAACAGAGCCCCAGCGGAGCGACGGCCTGCACACCGACTCGCCGGGCAGCCGCGGAAGACGCGGCGCGGGCTGCCTGGCGGGAGTCGTCGGACAACCTGGTGAGAACGTCGGCCACGGGGGCGCCGCTGAGCGCGGCGCGGCTCATGGTGCGCGCCAATGGGGCCAGCGGGCGCTCAGCCGCCAGAGCCCGCCACGCGTCCTCCGGCGGGGCGCCCAGTCTCAGCTGCCCGCTCACCCACGCCAGCCGATCACCGAGCGGCCCGCCGACCGCCTCAACCGTCGCCTCGACGGCACCGGCGACCGGCCGTCCCGCGCGTAGACAGGCGACCATGAGATCAACCGCGAGCGGCAGATCCGCCGCCACACGATCACGCTCCCGGCGAAGCCGGGGCGGCTCCCGTTTCCTGACGACTCCCAGCGCTCCCACGAAGCCGACCATCCCCGCGACGGCTCCCGGCACGGCCCCGACGACGAGGAACACCGTCAGTCCGACGGCCGCGCAGAACATCACCTCTCCGCGGCTGGGCCGTCGTCCTCCTTCAAGCACGCGGGCCGTACTCAGGGGCGCGGAGAACGGGCGATCCCCCGCCGGGGGCGCCCAGGCTCTCACCGCGAAGGACAGGTCTGGCCGGGCCGACCGAAGCGAGGACGTCCGTGAGAAGGACGCCGGGGCGAAGGAGGACGGCTGAGGGTTGGAAGGCCGTAGGGCACCGCGAATCCGTTCGGCAGGATCACGGGAGGGCGTCCACAGCCATCCTGACACCCCTGCGAGGACAACGGCCAACATCGTGATCATTCGCTTCGCTCCTCACCGTCTGTCAGCAGCTGGCAGGGCGGAAGTGAACACGTCTCACACCACATAGCCCGAGTTCGTCGCACCCCACTTGTTCGCCCGGTCTCAGGCATTCCTCACGTCCTCTCGGGTCACACGGACATCACATGCCCGCGGCTCATCCAGGCCACAGGCACTCCTCACGCCTCATGTCGGCTCGGATCTCAGGCACTCCTCACGTCCTCTTGGGCCACACAGGCATCACATGCCCGCGGCTCATCCAGGCCACAGGCACTCCTCCCACTCCCCCGGGTACGAACGGCGCTTGCTTTCCTCTGCTCGGTGAAGCCGACCAGGCAGGGATCAGGCCTGCTGGGCACGAGCGACAAGGTGGTTCGTCCACCACAGGCCGCAGCCGTCGAGCGCGAGGCCGGAGAAGAGGCATCCCACTCCGGCCGGGCCACCGAACAGGAAGTCCAGCGGGCTCATGCCCAGCCCAGCGGCCATCAGCAGGCCGAGCGCGGGCAGGAAGGCCAGAAGGCGGGCGGTCGCGCGGGGACCGGCGAGTTGGGCGGCGAGGTCCTGGCGGTGGGCCTGCGCCTCTCTGAGCGAGACGGCGACGCGATCCACGAGGACGGACAGACCCGCCCCCGTGGTCACGCTCACCCGCCAGCAGGCGGCCAGTTCCCGAAATGCCTCGCCTCCTCTCTCCGGAGTCACGGTCAGCAGGGCGGCGGGGATGTCGCCGCCGTCCCTCGCGGCTGCGATCAGGGGGCGAAGCGCCACCGGGTCGGGGAAGTCCACGGCCGACACGGCGCGGGCCAGCGCCTCCCCAGCCGTCCGTCCTGCGGCAAGCTCGGCCGCGAGTCCCTGACACAACTCGACTGATGCCGCCTGCCAGGCCGCCGCGCGTCTCGACGGCCGAGAGGCGTCGGTGAACCTCGTGCGCAGCGGGCGCGACCGGCGCGGAGGTGAATGCGGATGACGCTCTCGCGCCCGCCACAGCCGGGCGGTCGCCGGACCGGGTCCGCTCCACAACCACGCCGCCACAGCGGCCAGAAACACGGCTGCCGTCGTCAAGACAGCACCCCGTGAAGGTCCACAGCCGAACCGTCCACTGGCCGGGAGGGTCGCCGGACCACCCAAGAGACATCCGATTGTTCGGGGTGGCGCCCTGCCTCGGCCGATTCACAGGACTTGTGTGCCTGTCCCCCCGGCACGGGGATGCCCGGGGTTGAGGCATGAGCCGGCAGAGGGGGGACGCCCGGGGCACGGGCTGCCAGGGCGGGGAATCCCGGGCCGGTGGTCACGTGACCGTCCGGGGAGAAGGTCAACGCGGGTTCCGCCTCGACCAGGCCTGAGGGACGGCGGGTCATCATGCAGATCTCGGCCACCCGGCGCCGCCCGTCGGCATGGTCGCGGGCAAGGTGGATGACGACGTCCAGCGCGGCCGAGATCTGGCTGTGAACCGCCTCCCGGCTGAGACCCGCGGCACAGGCCAGAGCCTCAAGACGCGGCGGGACGTCCATCGCGGTGTTGGCGTGCAGCGTGCCGCAGCCACCCTCGTGACCGGTGTTGAGGGCATTGAGGAGATCGACCACCTCCGCGCCCCGGACCTCGCCGACGACCAGGCGGTCCGGGCGCATGCGAAGAGCCTGGCGCACGAGATCACGCAGGCACACGCCACCGGCTCCCTCAAGGTTGGCGGGACGGGTCTCCAGCCGCACGACGTGTGGGTGGAGCGGTCTCAGCTCGGCCGAGTCCTCGACCAGCAGCAGCCGGTCGCCGGGATCGGCCAAGGACAGCAGGGCCGACAACAGGGTGGTCTTCCCCGTGCCCGTGCCGCCTGTCACGAGGAAGGCGAGCCTTGATCTGATCACGGCGGTGAGCACGGGAACGGTGTCGGCCCTGATCGTGCCCGCCCTGACCAGATCGGGAAGAGTGAGGGTACGGCGCGGCGGAAGCCGCAGGGACAGGCAGGTGCCCCCTGCGGCAACGGGCGGAAGAACGGCGTGGAGCCGTACGCCCCCGGCGAGACGGGCATCGACGTAGGGACACGCGTCGTCGAGACGCCTCCCGGCCGCCGCCGCCAGACGCTGGGCGAGCCGCCGGACCGCATCCTCCCCGGGAAAGACGACCGGAGTACGGCGCAGGCCGCGACCGTCGTCGATCCACACCTCTCCAGGACCGTTCACGAGCACGTCGGTGACCTCGGCTTCGGCCAGCAACGGCTCCAGAGGGCCAGCGCCGATCAGATCGGCGCACAGCGCCCGAGCCACCGCCAGGATCTCCGCGTCGCCGAGCACCGCGTGCTCCGCCCTGAGGGCGACCGCGACATGCGCGGCGCTGGGCTCGACCCCGGCGCGGGCCAGCCGTACCCGGACCGCCTCAACCAGCTCGGGCGAGGGTGCCGTCGCGGCTCCGGCCCCCTTCACCTCTCCCGCCCGCTTCATCTCTCCGCCCCGAGGATCGAGTGCAGGAAGGACGCGCAGAAACGACCGAGAGGAGTCCGTCTGCCGAGTGGGGGAAGATCACCCCGGTTGAGGGTCGCGGCGAGCCTGGGCTGGTCTGGGAGGCCGCCTGCGTACGGCACGCGGAGCGAGGCCGTGACGACGTCGTCGTCCAGGACGCCGCCGCGCACGACGGCCCGCACCTCGGTGGTGTGCTCGTGCAACCGGGCGAGCACCTGAGCCGCCGCGAGGACGCCGCGCACGTCGGCGGCGACGACCAGCAGGGTGGCTGTGGCTCTGCTGAGCGCCTCGGCGGCGGCGGGGTCGCAGTGGCGGGGCAGATCGACGACCACCAGGTCGAAACCGCGCCTGCCCGCTTCGAGGACCGAGCGCATCGCCTCCGCCGGGATGGCCTCGACCTCGCCGCGGTGGAAGGAGAGCAGGGTGAGCTCTGCGAAGGTGGGCAAGGCTGCCTGGAGTGCGGTGAAGCTGATTCTCCCTTCGCGGGCGACCAGGTCCGACCATCGTGCTCCGTCCGCCTCCTCCTGCCCGAGAAGCAGATCGAGGCCGCCGCCGAGCGGGTCGGCGTCGACGAGGAGGGTGCGCAGGCGCTGCCGGGAGGCGCTCAGCGCCAGTGAGGCGGACAGAACGCTGGCCCCGGCGCCACCGCGCCCGCCGACGACGCAGACCACGAGGCCCGCTCTCGACGCCGGTTCCACGACATCGGCGAACTCGTCGACCAGCTGCCGCTCCGCCGAAGGCAGTTCCAGCACGGTCTGGGCGCCGACCGCGACGCACTTGCGCCACGTGTCGGGGTCGGCGGGCGTCCGGGTGACCAGGACGACCCTGTGCCTGGGTGGCGGCCCGGTGGCGGCCAGGGCGTCGGCCATGTCACCGCCGACCACGACGAGCGGAGCCCTGTTCCAGTAGGGCCGGGCGTGCGCCGGCGCATGGGCGACGTCAAGCTCGGCTCCTGCGGCGGCGGCGACACGGAGGAGATCGTCGAGCAGATCATGATCCTCGGTGATGACCAGAGGGCGGTCCAAAGCTGCCTCCCTGAAGTGTGGGAGACCTCCTGATGCCTCCCTGAGGTGCGGGAGGCCCACTTTCGACGAGAAGCCACCACCGCGGGGTCCCCGAACACCGAACTGTGGACAACCGAGGAGCGCTCGACGTCACCTGTGGACAACTTCGCGATCGAGGTGACAGCGGGGGCGTTGGTACGGGCGGGCCTGGACAGGGGGCGGGCCGGACTCAGGCGGACCGGGAGTCACATCCGCGGACACGATCCAGGACGGGAAGAACTCGAGCGGGCCAGGTGATCCCAGCGAGGGAACAGCCGCACACCTTCCCCTCCATCGCACCCTCCGTCGGCGGGCCACCGCATCGATCCGTCACGCCCCGCGACGCCCATCGGCGGGTCACGTTCCGCGACCGAGTCGACGCGGCGACGCGGGATCTCAGGACGGGGCCGGGGATGCGGGGGAAGGCGACCCGGAGGAGAACGGGTGAGAAAAGTGGCGACCCCCGCCGGGGGGGGAGAGCGGGGGTCGCCAACCGGTCCGGCTCTGGGGGGGTAGAGCCGGTCCCGTTTCAGAAGAAAGCCTTCAAGGGTTGACCATGACAAGGCAACGCCATTGCGTGGCCGCCTCGTGCACAGTCACTCCAGTTTGAGGAGATACCACCTCATGCTGCCCGATCAACTTAAGTTTCGTCGAGGAGCAATCTCTAGTTTCCGCTAGTTTTTTCAATGTAACGATCGCGCATACGCATACCGGCCAATCAGGCGTGACCCTAATAGGCCCGTTTTTGACTACACAGAGTAACCAGACCCTTGAGCCCCAGACTAGACCAACGATCACCTATCAGGTGGAACGCGGCATATGAGAGCTTTGTCCACGAATGTCCCCGGATCTGTAAAGGACTTGGCGCCAGGGGTTCCCATCAGCCCGGATCCGTCGTACAAAGGGTGAACGGACCACTTGTCCGGGCACGACCGCCGGGTACCCACGTGCCGCCGAGCCGCGGGAGGCACGTTGAGGACGGGTCTCGACCCGTCCCAACGATTATCAGGTGCACGCTTGGTAACCCGGTGGAGTCGTGCTGGCGACGGCGCCCCATCCCCGGGGCGCCGTCCGCTGTGTCCAGGGCATGTCCGTAATAGACCCTCCGGCACGTCCGCCGTACGGCCTCCGAACCGGTCGCCCCGGTGAGCCGCAGATCTCCATGGGCCACAGCTTCTCGTCGACCACGCGGTGTCCGTGAGCCACAGGCCTCCGGGGATTCGCACGGTCTCCACGGACCGGACATCCCGGGCGACCGGAGCGAGCCAGACACCCCGTGCGGGCCGTACGGCCTTCGCACCCGGCCACACTCCCGTGGCCGGCCACGTCGCATACCGCCGTGAACACCTTGAACACCGTGAACACTTTGAACACGGAGAACGTGCGCACGCCACGCCCCGAGACCCGTCGTGACCTCGGGACCCGTCACGGACTGCCACCGTCGCCGAGAGGTGTCGCGGCCGTGCACGCACCCCGCCGCGGGCCCGCGATCAGCCGCGCTGCATGGCCTCGCAGATCGCCGTGGCCTCACGCACGCCGAGGACCATCGCGGAGGCGCAGTGCCGCACCCACGTCGTCACACCGTCCGGCGTCCCGGTCAGATAGGCCTTCAGGCTGTCTGCATAGGCGGATCCGAGTTCGAGGTGACCGACCTCGACGGCCGCCAGGGACTTCGGGTCCAGGCCGAACTCCACCAGCGTCAGCCGTTCCGCCGCCCTCGCGACCACCCCGTCCGCGGTCCCGAACGGCCGGAGCACGGCCAGCTCCGCGTGCACGATGGCCGCGAGCACCAGCGTGGGCGCCTTTGAGGGCCGCGTGACGAGGTCGACCAGCCCGTCGACCCTGGCCACGGTCTCCTCGGGACCTGGCGCCGCACCCACACCGAGGGGGTCGGGCGCCGTCGCGGAGGTCCGGGGGCGGCCGAGGGTTTCGGTCTGTCCCGCGGCGGCGAGGGTGTGCAGCCTGGCCAGCACCTGGCGCGGGGCCGTACGCCAGGTCGCGCCGAGACGGCCCAGCTCCGCCGAGACGCGCAGCGCGCCCTGGACGACCGGGTCCGTGGCCTCAGGGATGGCCTCAAGCGGAACGTCAACGCCTTCCAGCGCAGCGGACGCTCGGGCGCCGCGCAGGGCTGACCTGGCCGAGACCTCCGGGCTCTTGCGCCGCAGCACGCGATGGCCGTAGAGCCGGTCAACGGCCTTGCGCGTGTCGGCGACGGCCTGCGGCACTCCGGGCATTTCAGCGATGACAGCCAATGGGTCGTTCACGCTCCCCGACCATATCTGCCGGTAGAGGAGGCGGCGCACGACCCCCGGGGAGGCACCGTGAGCCGGGCGGGCGCGCGGGTGGCACCGGGACCCCGTATCGGGCCACGAGGAACGGGAGAGGGGCGCGGGGATCGGGCGAGGGACGCGAGGTGGCCCGCGGCGGGGCTGTCGCGGGGCCGCGACGGACACGCGGCGTCCTTACGGACCGTCCATAAGTCCCGCCGCAGGAACGCCCTCAGGCCGCCCGCCCCGGGCACGGTCGCCGTCTGGTTGGCCACCCCGTTAAAGCACCTGGAATAGCGTCCTCTACATTCTTACGATGACAAAAGAGCAACGTTTGTGCTGCGGTTGTTATCCGGTGTTAAGGCACCTGTGAACCGCGGGATCCGCTATCACCGATTGGTACAGACCAGTCTAGACCTCTTGTGGCGGGCGCCTCTGGCCTGGTGAAGTGGGACACGAACAGTAGACGAGCAGTACCTAAGGAGTGAGTAGTGGCCCCGGAGACCCCTGGTTCCGAGTCGCGTGAGACCCAGGAGACGCTGTCGAATCTGCTGCACGAGACCCGGCGGTTCGCCCCTCCTGCCGACCTGGCCGCGGCCGCGAACGTGACCGCCGATGCCTACGCTGAGGCCCAGCAGGACCGTCTGGCGTTCTGGGAGAAGCAGGCCGATCGGCTGACCTGGTCCAAGAGCTGGGACACCACCCTTGAGTGGAACCCGCCCTTCGCCAAGTGGTTCGTGGGCGGAGAGCTGAACATCGCGTACAACTGTGTCGACCGCCATGTCGAGGCAGGGCGTGGTGACAAGGTCGCCTACCACTGGGAGGGTGAGCCCGAGGGCGACAGCCGTACCATTACCTATTCCGACCTGCAGCGCGAGGTCGCCAAGGCCGCCAACGCCCTGCAGGAGCTGGGCGTCGGCAAGGGCGACCGGGTCGCCGTCTACCTGCCGATGATCCCCGAGCTGCCGATCACGATGCTCGCCTGCGCCCGCATCGGCGCGATCCACTCCGTGGTGTTCGGCGGCTTCTCCGCCAGCGCCCTCAGCGGCAGGATCAAGGACGCGGACGCCAAGATCGTGGTCACCGCCGACGGTGGTTACCGCCGTGGCGCGCCCAGCGCGCTCAAGCCGACCGTGGACGAGGCGGTCCAGGAGTGCCCCGGCATCGAGCACGTCCTGGTCGTGAGGCGAACCGGCCAGGAGGTGGCCCAGACGGACAAGGACGTCTGGTGGCACGACCTGGTCGAGCGGCAGTCCGAGACCCACGAGGCGCAGCCGCACGACGCCGAGCACCCGCTGTACATCCTCTACACCAGCGGCACGACCGGCAGGCCGAAGGGCATCCTGCACACCACGGGTGGCTACCTGACCCAGGTGTCCTACACCCACCACGCGGTGTTCGACCTGAAGCCGGAGACCGACGTCTACTGGTGCACCGCCGACATCGGCTGGGTGACCGGTCACTCCTACATCGTGTACGGCCCGCTCGCCAACGGCGCGACCAGCGTGATCTACGAGGGCACCCCGGACACCCCGCACCGGGGCCGGTTCTGGGAGGTCGTGCAGAAGTACGGCGTCACGATCCTCTACACCGCGCCGACCGCGATCCGCACCTTCATGAAGTGGGGCGACGACATCCCCGCCAAGTACGACATGTCGTCCCTGCGCATCCTGGGCAGCGTCGGTGAGCCGATCAACCCCGAGGCGTACGTCTGGTACCGCGAGCACATCGGCGGCAACCGCACCCCGGTCGTGGACACCTGGTGGCAGACGGAGACCGGCGCCATCATGATCAGCCCGCTGCCCGGCGTGACGAGCGGCAAGCCGGGCGCGGCCATGCGCCCCCTGCCCGGCATCACCGCCGACGTGGTCGACGACCAGGGCAACAGCGTCGGCAACGGCGGGGGCGGCTACCTCGCGATCCGTGACCCGTGGCCCTCCATGCTCCGCACGATCTGGGGCGACGACCAGCGCTACATCGACACCTACTGGTCTCGCTTCGAGGGCATGTACTTCGCGGGCGACGGCGCCAAGAGGGACGAGGACGGCGACATCTGGCTGCTCGGCCGCGTCGACGACGTCATGCTCGTCTCCGGGCACAACATCTCGACCACCGAGGTCGAGTCGGCCCTGGTCTCCCACCCGAAGGTCGCCGAGGCTGCCGTCGTCGGCGCGACCGACCCGGTGACGGGCCAGGCCATCGTCTCGTTCGTGATCCTGCGCGGCAGCGCGGAGGAGAGCGACGACATCGCGGCCGAGCTGCGCAACCACGTGGCCAAGACGCTGGGCCCGATCGCCAAGCCCCGCCAGATCCTGGTCGTCCCCGAGCTGCCGAAGACCCGCTCCGGCAAGATCATGCGGCGCCTGCTGCGTGACGTGGCGGAGAACCGCAGCGTCGGCGACGTCACCACGCTGGCCGACAGCACCGTGATGAACCTCATCTCCGAGAAGCTGCCCAGCGCCAAGAGCGAGGACTAGAACCTGCCAGCGAGCGCCCCACGCCCACAAGGACCACGGCTCCACAGCGGCCCTCGAAGACGCGGCCCACAAGGCACGCGACTCCAGGGCACAGCGCACGCACCACGTACACGTATGGCCGCAGGCGCGGCCGGCGAAGGCGCGAACCCCCACGCAGCGGGATTCGCGCCTTTTCGCCGTTAGGGGCACTGTAAATCCCTTTAGGTGGCCTTCTGTAGGCTGGTGATCAGGTGTGCCGGGAAGTCTGGTCGGCCAGGGAGGGAACAGGCCCTGCCTGTAATCCCGGAGGTCGTATGCGCCGCGTCGTCGAAATCTGGCCCTTCAGGCCGACCATCCGCTACTCTCGCCAGCTCGCCGAGGCGCTGAGGGCGGAGACGGTCGGCGGCGTCATCATGCTGATCGCCACGATCGCCGCCCTGGTCTGGGCCAACGTGTCCACCGCCTCCTACGAGGCGCTGCGCACCGCGACGTTCGGCCCTGCTTTCCTCCACCTCGACCTCGAACTCTACAAATGGGCCCAGAACGGCCTACTCACGATCTTCTTCTTCGTGGCGGGGATCGAGGTCAAGGAGGAGTTCGTCCACGGGGAACTGGCCAACCTCCGCAAGGCCGCGCTGCCCGTCCTCGCCTCGATCGCCGGCATGATCGTCCCGGCCCTGGTCTACCTTGCGGTGAGCTGGGGCGCGCCTGAGGCGGGGCGGGGCTGGGCCATACCGACCGCGACCGACATCGCCTTCGCGCTGGCGGTGCTGGCCGTGACGGCCAGCTCGATGCCCGCGGCGCTCCGCGCCTTCCTGCTGACCTGTGCCGTGGTCGACGACCTCGGTGCGATCGGCGTCATCGCCATCTTCTTCACCCGGCACCTGAACCTCCTCGCCCTGGTCGCAGCGGTCGCGGTCATCGCCCTGTACGGCCTGCTGCAGGCCAAACGGGTCCACGGCCTGTGGGCGTATCTGCCGCTCGCCCTCCTGGCCTGGTACCTCGTCGAGATCAGCGGTGTTCACGCGACCGTCGCCGGGGTAGCGCTCGGTTTGATGACCCGTGTGCACAGCGGCCCCGGCGAGGACCGCTCCCCAGCCGAGCTGGCCGACCACTACCTGCGCCCCCTGTCGGCGGGCTTCGTCGTGCCCGTTTTCGCGTTCCTGTCCGCCGGGGTCGTGCTCAGCGCGCAGAGCCTCGGCGCGATGTTCACGGACCGGGTGGTGCTCGGCGTCATCGCCGGGCTGGTCGTCGGCAAGTTCCTCGGTGTCTTCGGCGGGGCGTGGCTGGCCGTACGGCTCGGCCTGGCAAGACTGTCCGAGGAACTGCGCTGGCGGGACATGGCCGCGGTCTCGATACTGGCCGGGATCGGGTTCACCGTGTCGCTGCTGATCGGTGACCTGGCCTACGGGGATGATCCGGAACGGGTGAACGCGGTGACCACCGGCGTGCTCGCGGCGAGCCTCGCGTCTTCGGTCCTGGCAGCGATCCTGCTCCGGGTGCGCGTGCGTAACCGCGTCAACGCACAGGATGATGTTTGACATCGGCGCTCGATAGGAGATCGTTCATGACACACAACCCGTCAGCGGAGCCACAATCCGCACAACCGCAGGAGGAGTCGCTCGGTGCGCTGGTGGCCAACGCGACCGACCACATCTCCACCCTGGTCCGCGCCGAGATCGAGCTGGCCAAGGCGGAGCTCAGGTTCGACGCCAAACGGGTCGGCGTGGCCGCGGGCCTCTTCGGCGCCGCCGCCTTCATCGCCCACCTGTGCCTGATCCTGGCCTCGTTCGCCATCGCCTACGGACTGGTCGCACTGGGCGTGTGGCCGTGGCTGGCCTTCGCGGTCGTCACGGCGTTCTACCTGGTCGTCGCGGCCCTGCTGGTCCTGTTCGGGGTGCGCAGGCTCAAGGGTCTTGCCGGGATGAAGCGGACCCTGCGCTCGCTCAAGAGCCTCAAGGGCGGTGAGACGGAGCCCGACGGCGCCACGGCGGTCTCCGCTCCGCCGAGCGCGGGCCAGATCGGCACACACCGCGAATCGGTGAGACCGAACCAGTGAGCCACCCGGACGAGTCCCTGGTCAGGGTCGAGGGCCCGTGGACCCACCGCGCCGTCCACGCGGGCGGCACCCGCTTCCACGTGGTCGAGGCCGGTGAGGGCCCGCTCGTGCTGTTGCTGCACGGGTTCCCGCAGTTCTGGTGGACCTGGCGCCACCAGCTCGTCTCGCTTCCCGCCGCGGGCTACCGCGCCGTCGCCGTCGACCTGCGGGGCTACGGCGCCAGCGACAAGCCGCCACGCGGCTACGACCTGCCGACACTGGCCGGTGACGCGGCCGGGCTGGTCAGGGCGCTGGGCGAGAGCGGCGCGATCGTCGTCGGCCACGACTGGGGCGGGCTACTCGCCTGGACCATGGCCGTGCGGGACCCGAAGGCGGTCCTGCGACTGGTCCCGGTCTCGGCCCCGCACCCGCTCAGGCTCCGCTCCTCGCTGCTGCCCACCTCCTACGGTCAGCTCAGGGCCAGCGCGTACGCCCTGGGCTTCCAGCTGCCCTTCCTGCCGGAGTGGCGGCTGACCAGGAAGAAGGGCGCGCTGGTCGGGCGGATGCTCGACGAGTGGTCGGCACCCGGCTGGCCGGACGAGGAGGTCGCCAGGACCTACCGCGACGTGTTCCGCATCCCCACCGTCTCGCACTGCGCGCTGGAGTACCACCGCTGGTTCGCCCGCTCCCAGCTCCGCCCCGACGGGCTCCGCTACGCCAGGACCATGCGGGGGGAGATCCACGCGCCCACGCTGCAGGTGCACGGCTCGCTCGACAGGCACGCCCTGCCCCGCACCGCCCAGGGGTCGAGCCGCTACGTCACCGGGTCGTACCGGTGGCGGCTGATCGAGGGCGCGGGACACTTCCCGCACGAGGAACGGCCGGAGGAGTTCGACGCCGCGCTCATCTCCTGGCTGACCGACCCGGAGCCGGACCGGTGACGGCCGGGGACCGCCTTCCCGGCGAACCCGCCCGTGATCCCGGGAGCCGGACCTCCAGGGACCGCGACCCGGAGGGAAGACCTCGCAACCGCCGTCCCAGGGACGCGTTCGGACGCCCTCTGCCCCACGGAGCCGAGGGCGTCGAACGCGTCCCCGACGACTACGCCCCCGACGCCGAGGAGGCGCTCTCCGAGGCGCGCAGGCTGCTCGGGGAGGGCAGGCCCTTCCACGCCCACGAGGTGCTCGAGGGGCGCTGGAAGAACTCCCCTGCGCGGGAGCGCGAGCTGTGGCAGGGGCTGGCGCAGATCTGTGTCGGGCTCACCCATCTCCAGCGCGGCAACCGTCGCGGGGCCTCGGCGCTGTTCGCGCGGGGAGCCGACAGGATCTCCTCGTACGGCACGCCGTACGAGGAGATCGCCAGGGTGACACGCGAACTGGACGCCCAGGAGGACCCGGCCCCCGAGGCGGCCATCGCCAGGATCAGGGACCTGCTCTGACCGTCCCGGGGGTGCCGTTCCCGCGGGCACGCCCGCCAGTGTCCCGGTTCTGAGATTCCGTGTCGTCGACCGTGGGACCGCCGAGGCGCTGACCAGGTATTCGATGCTGGGCACACCTCATGTGGCGCGCCAGGAACTCGAACCCGGCTCACTAGTCGTCCTGGTTGCACTCCTGGGTGCTCACGGCGTTGAACAGCTTGGAGCCGTCTTCTGCGTCCGGTGACACCTCCGCCGCGGTCAGCGCGAACCCGGTCTCCTGCTGGTTGAGGGCTGCCGCGAAGACGACCCCGTAGACCCGGCCGTCCGGGGTGAGCAGCGGCCCGCCCGAGTTGCCCTGCCTGACCGTGCCGCGGATCGAGTAGACGTCACGGATGACGGACTTGCGCTCGTAGATGTCGGGCCCCTTCGCCCTCTGCTGCACCCTGATCCGGGCCTCCGCCAGGGTGTAGCCCTGGCCGTGCGGGAAGCCCGCGATGATGGCGTCGTCGCCCTTCTTCGCGGTGCCGTCGAAGCGCAGGATCGGCATGTTCAGGCCGGGGACGTAGAGGATGGCGATGTCCCTGTCGGGGTTGTAGAGCACGACCCTGGCCGGGTGGACGTTGTTGAGGTAGTCGGTGACCTCGAGGCCCTGGTTGACCCCCGCGACCACGTGGGCGTTCGTCATGATCTTGTTCTGGGAGAAGACGAACCCGGTGCCCTCGATGTGCCTGCGGCAGCTCGTGGCGACGCCCTGGACCTTGACGATGCCGCGGCGGGCCCGCTTGAGCTGGGGCCCCTTGGCCACGCTCTGGTCGGGCGGCGGGACCTCGACGATCTGGCTGCCCCCGATGGCGTCGAACACCCTGGGGAAGCCGGAGGTGTCGATGAAGTCCTTGAACGGCTTCTGGAAATCCTTGGCCGCGGCGGGCATGGCCTGGTCGATGGTGCTGATCAGCAGGGACCTGTTGACCTGCTCGCTCAGCATCGTGAACTGGGACGAGGCGATCAGCGAGCCGATCAGCCAGGCGATGACCAGCACGGAGAAGGCGCTGGCGAAGGTACCGCCGACCGCGTCGACCACCTTGGCCGGTTCCCAGGTGACGTGGCTGCGAACCACCGCGCCGATCGTCGAGGAGGCGAACTGCCCGATCGTGGCGGCAAGAAAGACGATGACGATGGCGAGCAGGGCCCGCTCGGTATCGCCTTCGACCACGGCTCCGGCGATCGGCGGGGCGATGAACATGCCCAGCAGCCCGCCGCCGACGAATCCGACAAAGCTCAGGGCTCCGATGATGAACCCCTGGCGGTACCCCGACACCGCGAAGGCCACCATCAGGGCGATCAAGATGAGGTCGAGGTAATTACCGCTCACCCCTTTACGGTATCCAGCCCTTGCCCCGCGCGTGCACCGCTTGTCCGAGGTCCCTGCGGTTATCGTGGCCGTATGGCAACGATCGGGGGGTCGCCGGCTGTGGAAACGCTCATCGAGACCGCGCTGCGGGACCGGGACCATGACGGCACGATCCGCTGGAACGCGATCGCCACGCTGCAGGAACGCGGCGACCTTGAGACCTTCACCGCGGCCAGACGGCTATGTGCGGGAGAGACGGTCGCCGAACGGATGCTCGGGGTCGACATCATCGGCAGGCTGCCGTTCGCCGACCGGAGCCTGCCCGTGCTGCGCTTCCTCGCGGCCAGCGAGGACGACTGCATGGTGCTCTACTCGGTGCTGATCGCCTTCGGCCACCTGAGGGACCGCCGCGCGCTGCCCTCCGTGATCGCCCTGGGCGAGCACGCGGACCCCAGGATCAGGTACGGCGCCGCCTACGCGCTGCCGAACATCATCGGCAGCCCGCCGGACCCGGCGGGCCTGGTCGCGCTCGAACGGCTGACCGAGGACCCGGACGACGACGTGGCCGAGTGGGCCCGTCTCGGGCTGGCGCTGTCGACGGGGCGGGAGATCGAGGAGATCGGTTGACGGCCCGCGCCCGCTCAGCGTGAGGCGAGGTCGATGACGTCCTGGGGCATGTCCTCGATCCGCGACCGGTCCCAGGCAACCTCGAACCCCGAGCCGGTGAGCGCCCTGTCGAGCACCCCCGCGGTGAACCCCCACACCAGCAGCCCGCGCACCCGGAACGCGGGCCCCGCGATGCCGCTCGGGTGACGCAGGTTGAACCGGTTGACCGGGTCGGCCAGCTCGGAGATCGGGACCCGCTCAACCGACTCGACCTCGTCCGGTGAGGCGGCGTGCACGACGGACGGGGTGTGCCACCACCCCAGAACCGGGGTGACCCGGTTGTCGCTGCGCCAGATGTAGAGCTCGGGCATGGTGCCGACCACGTGGACGCCCGCCGGGTCGAGACCGGTCTCCTCCCTCGCCTCGCGCAGCGCGGCGCCGACCGGGCCACCGTCCTCCGGGTCGACCCCGCCGCCGGGGAAGGCGGGCTGCCCCGCGTGCCTGCGCCCTCGCGAGCTGCGCTGGATCAGGAGCACGTCGGGGCCGAGTGGTCCCTCGCCGAACAGCATGAGCACCGCGGCGGGACGGCCGCCGGCCTCTGGCGGGCGCAGGGCCAGAGGAACCGGTGTCCTCGCGACCCGTTCGGCCAGCGTCTCCAACCATCCGGGCACTTCCACGGGCACACCTCCGGTCTCTGCAACACGACGTCCTCCTTCGCGCTTCCCTGTCACGGAAGGCTTGTGGGTCACGTCACGAGAAGGGACCGGGACGCACCAGCTTGGCGGCCTGGGCGGGCTCGATGGGGCCGGTGCCGTACGAGGGGCAGAGCGCGGCGAGAGGGCACGCGCCGCAGGCGGGTTTGCGGGCGTGGCAGATGCGGCGGCCGTGCCAGATCAGGCGGTGGGAGGCCATGGTCCAGTCACGCTTGGCGATGAGCACGCCGACGATGTGCTCGATCTTGACCGGGTCGGTCTCCTCGGTCCACCCGAACCGCCGGACGAGCCGCTGGAAGTGGGTGTCCACCGTGATGCCCGGCACCCCGAACGCGTTGCCCAGCACCACGTTGGCGGTCTTACGGCCCACGCCGGGCAGCGTGACCAGGTCCTTGAGCTTTCCGGGGACCTCCCCTCCGTAGCGCTCGCACAGACCCTGCGCCATGCCGATGATGCTGTTGGCCTTCGCCCGGTAGAAGCCGGTCGACCGGATGATCTCCTCAAGCTCCGCGCGGTCGGCTCCGGCGTAGTCCTCGGCCGTTGGATACTTCGCGAAAAGCGCTGGGGTCACCATGTTGACCCGCTTGTCCGTGCACTGCGCGGACAGGATCGTCGCGACCAGCAGTTCGAGGGGGTTGGTGAAGTCGAGCTCGCAGTGCGCGTCCGGGTAGGTCTCGGCGAGGATCCGGTCCATCTGCCGCGCCCGCCGTACCAGCCCGAGCTGGGTCTCCGGCTTCCTGCGACGAGGCCGCCCCGGCCCCGCCGCCGTGTTCGTGGTCGCCATGTCGCAAGCGTAGGGCCTTGGCGGGCTCGGCGAGCGGTGTCCGGTGTCACCGCTCGCCGTACCGGGCCCTGGAGTGCCGCAAGAACCTGTTGACATCCTCCCCCGCTTGAAAGCGGAGGATTCCAACGTTCCTACGCCACTGAGGGGAGGATAAGTTGAGGTTCGCGGTTCGCAGGCCCGGCAACCCGGTCGCCTCCCCGCGCATTCACGGCATGCCCTGCCGCGATCGCGATATCTCTGATGTTGCACGCCGCGTTGACGTCGGCATTGGCCCAGTGCCCACAGGCCACGCACCGGAACACCGCTTGGCTCTCGCGATTGTCCCGGGCGATATGCCTGCAGACATTGCAGGTCAGCGACGTAAACGCCGGATCGACTCTCCACACACGGCCTGGGGCCTTGTGCTCCAGCCGCTCAACCAGCCGCCCCCACCCGCTGCCGAGCACGGCCCGGTTCAGGCCCGCCTTCTGCCGCACCTTCCGGCCGGGCGCCTCAAGCGTGCCCTTCGCCGACCGCGTCATGCTGCGGACCTTCAGATCCTCGACCGCGACGACGTCGAACCGGCGCGCCAGAGCGGTGCTGGTCTTCTCCACCCAGTCTTTGCGCCGGTCGGCCTCACGAGCCTTCAGCGCCGCAATCGCCGCCTTGACCTTGCCGCGCCGGGTGGAGCCGCGCCGGGCGCGGGCGAGCTTGCGCTGCAACCGCACCAGCCGGGCCTTCTCGCCCTCACGCAGGCCGGGCGCGTGCAACAGCTCGCCGGTGGACAGGGCCGTGCTGACCACCACCCCCCGATCCACCCCGGCCACCTCACCCGTGCCCGGCCCGGGAACCGGGGCGGGGATCGCGGCGAACGCCACATGCCACCGGCCCGCCCGATCCCGGGTGACCCGGAACGACCTCACCCCGCCGGGGACCGCGCGGGACCGGCGAAACCGCACCCACCCCACCTTGGGAATCCGCACCTCGCCGACCTTGCGCGACAGGCGCCGCACATCGTCCGGCCCGACCGCGACGATCCGGAAACCCTCGCCCCGCCCGCGCCTGCGCCAGGCCGGGCGCCGGTGGGTCTTACCGAAGAAGTTCGCCATCGCCTGGGCGAAGTCCTTGAGCGCCTGCTGCTGCACGATCACCGACCCGGCACGCAACCACGCGAACGCGGCCCGCGCCTCGGTCAGCTGACGGCACTGCTCGGCGAACCCCGGCGCGCCACTGCGGCCGGGCTTCCAGCAGGCGTGCTGCTCAACGGCCAGATTCCACACAAACCTCGCATGCCCGCAATGCTCCAGCAATGCCGCCTCCTGAGCAGGCGAAGGCTGAAGGCGAAAACGGGACACGCCGATCAACCTACCGACCGACACCGGCAGAAAGCAGGAGATCGCCATACCCGGCCGTGCCGCGTTTCCTCCCCGCCCTGAAGGACGGGGCCTCCACGCTGCAGGAACTTGGTGAACCCGCGGAGGCGTCCGATGACTACGGACGTCCGACAAGGTCGAGAAGCTGGGAGACAGACAGGGCGGGCGACCGGTGGCCGTTCCGGCCGACCATGGTCTCGGCCGCGAGGAGGGCGTTGAGCACGGCCTCCTCGACGGCCTCGACGACGGCCTCGAAGAAGTCGTCGAGACGGTTCCACGGGACGAAGCGCAGGTGCTCGTAGCCGGGCTCGCCCTCGGGGAAGCTCGCGGTCAGCGCGCCCGGGTTGCCGGTCGAGAAAGCCAGGAAGATGTCACCGGAGAAGTGCGACCCCGTGGTTCCGGTGCGGGCGAGGCCGAGCGGGACCCTGCGGGCCAGCGCGGTGCACTGCAGCGGCAGCAGCGGCGCGTCCGTGGCGATGACGGCGATGACGGAGCCGGATCCGGCCGGGGTCCGCCATTCGCCCTCCTGCATGGGGTTGTCGTCCGTGAGAGCCCGGCCGACGGGCACGCCGCAGACGGTCAGCTCCTTGCGGGAACCGAAGTTGGCCTGGACGAACGCCCCGACCGTGTAGGTGTCGGGCCCGTACCCGACCAGCCGTGAGGAGGTGCCGCTGCCGCCCTTGAAGCCGTAGCAGTTCATCCCGGTGCCGCCGCCGACCGAGCCCTCAGCGACAGGTCCAGGGCGGGCCGCGTCGATCGCCGCCATCGCGTGCGAGGGCTGGATGTGCGGCCCGTTGATGTCGTTGAGGTAGCCGTCCCAGGTCTCGGCGACGACGGGGAGCAGCCACTGCTCGGCGACCGCGGGCTTCTCACGGGCGACCCAGTCGATCACCCCACGATGGCACGGGCCGACGGCGTGGGTGTTGGTGACGAGCACCGGAAGCCTGAGGGACCCGGTCTCGCTGAGCCAGGACGTTCCCGTCATCTCGCCGTTGCCGTTGAGGGAGAACCACCCCGCGGCGCACGGCACGTCGAAGTCCGCGCGCCCGCGCGGCAGCAGGGCGGTGACGCCGGTGCGGACCGACTCCCCTTCGACCAGGGTGGTGTAGCCGACCTCGACCCCAGGCACGTCGGTGATGGCGTTGTCCGGTCCGGTACGGCCTGGCAGCGGCAGGCCGAGTTCGCGCGCACGAGTCATCGTTCGTCAGGTCCTTCCAGGTTTTCCAGATCACAGCCGGTCACGTCGGCCGCGTGGGTCAGCAGGAGGTGCTCGGCCTGCCGGGCGTCGAGGGTCGGCACCGCCTGTGTGACGTGAAGACCGAGGCCGTCCTCGAGCATGACGAGGTTGCGGGCGAGGGTGACGGCGTCGCGGGTCAGGGTGAACACCCCGGTCGCCGCTCCCGCCTCGAGAATGCCCGCGTACAGGGTGACCTGCCGCTCGCACAGGCGGATGTGCTGGGCCGAGTACGCGGGGTCCCTGCGGGCGTAGGTGCCCAGCTCGTAGAGCAGGATGCACAGCTCGTCGTCGCTGCCGGTGGGCAGTCCGGCGCGGATCATCCCGAGCAGGCGGCGCCTGGGGTCCGGCTCGCTCGACGCGGCCCGCTCCCTGTCGACGCAGAAGCGCTCGACCGCCTCAAGCTGCACCTCGCGCAGCAGGTCGGTCAGCGCGGGGAAGTAGTAGAGGACCGACCCCGTCGACATGTCCGCCTGCTCGGCCACGTCCCGAAGGCGCAGGTCGATGACGCCGTGCCGCAGGACCGCCTGGCGGGCCGCGGCGACGAGCTCGGCGCGTTTCTCATGTGCTCGGCTAGGTCGTGCCATGCCGGTGATTCTCTAGACATCGGTCAGGAAACGCAACCGGTACCCGTGACACACATCTTTTACGAGGAAGCATATTGACGCACCCGCCTCGATAGTTCTTTGATGCGTCATCAAGGAACCACGCCAAAGGAGGCGCCGTGACCCCCCACGACACGAGCCCGTCCGCATCCGTACCGGCGGACGCCGCCCATCCCCACCTGCATCGGGGCCTGAAGCTCCTCGGGACCCTGTTCATCACGTTGTCGGCGATCTCGCCCGCGTCGTCGGTGTTCATCATCGCGCCGGGCGTCATCTCCGGTGCGGGCTCGGGGGCCTTCACGGCCTTCCTGGTCGCGGGTGTCGTGGGGGTCTTCATGGCCTTCGTCTACGCCGAGCTCGGCTCGGCGTATCCGCTCAGCGGGGGCGAGTACGCGATCGTGGCCCGCACCTTCGGGCGACTGCCGGGATTCGTCGTCCTCGGCCTGTTCATGGTCACCCAGCTGCTCATCATCGCGGTGATCGCACTTGGCGTCGGCACCTACCTGGCGGTGCTCTTCCCCAGCCTGCACGCCCCGACCGTCGCGGCCGTGACCACCGTCATCGCCACCGTGCTGGCCGTCTTCGACATCAAGCTCAACGCCTGGGTCACCGGAATCTTCCTGGCCATCGAGATGGTCGCCCTGGTCGTGGTGAGCGCGCTCGGCTTCCTCAACCCCCAGCGCTCCCTGACCGACCTGGTGCTGCACCCGGTGGTCGCGGGACAGAACGGCACGGTCGTGGCGGCCTCCGCCGGAGTGATCGGAGCCGCGACCGCCGTCGCGCTCTTCGCCTACAACGGGTACGGCGCGGCGGTCTACCTCGGCGAGGAGACCCAGGACGCCCACCGCGGCATCGCCAAGACCATCCTGTGGGCCCTGGGCATCACCGTCGCCGCCGAGCTGATCCCGGTCACCGCCGTGCTCATGGGGTCGCCCTCGCTCCCCGGCCTCTTCGGCGCGAGCAACATGATGGAGTACTTCATCACCGCCCGCGCCGGATCGACGCTGAACAACGTCATCAGCCTCGTCGTCGCCCTGGCCATCTTCAACGCCGTCCTCGCCATCATCCTCGTGACCGCCCGCATGATCTTCAGCACGGGCCGCGACACCACCTGGCCGTCCCCGGTCAGCCGCGCGCTCGCCTCGATCCACCCCCGCTACGGCAGCCCGTGGATCGCCACCATCGGGGCCGGGGTCGTCGGCGCCGGGTTCTGCTACGCCGACGAGCAGTTCCTGCTGGTGGTCACCGCCACCACGATCATCGCCGTCTACGCCGCGCTCTGCGTCTCGACCATCACCGGGCGCCGCAACGGCTCGACCGCACACGCCGTCTACCGGATGCCGTGGTTCCCCGTCGCGCCGATCCTGGCCCTGGTGGCCATCGGCTACGTCGCCTACCGCAACTTCCTCGACCCGGCGGTCGGCCGTCCCAGCCTCTACATCACCGTCGGCATCGCCGTCGTCTTCGCCGCCTACTACATGCTGGTCCTGCGCCGCCGCGGCGAGTGGGAGCTCCGCGGCGCGGCCGACGACGACTGACGGGCCGCCGACTACCCAGCGCCGGGCCCACGCCCGCCGTCCCGGCCCGTCTCGCTCCTTCCGCCCGTGCGCCGCACAGGCGGGAGGGGTACAGCCGGGAGGACTCGACCCGGGGCCCATGAGAGGGGTGCCGGAGTCGAGTTCACCATGTTCATATGGGTAGATTTCCGGAAGAACATGGTCCGTTCGCAAACGTAACGGACCATGACAAGCCAGAACTCACCCGCGGGACCGCCGTCACGGAGTCCCGAGCGGCCCAGCACAAGGGCCCCTTGAGAGTGGCTCGGTGGGATAGGTCACAATAACTGCGTGAGCCGTGAACCAGGAGGCACAGTGAACAACACTGACGACGTGCTGGCCAAGGCGCCTCTGTTCTCGGCGCTCGACCGTGAGGGCGCCGCCGCGCTGCGTACGAGTGTCTCGGAGGTCGAGCTGTCCAAGGGGCAGACCCTGTTCAGCGAGAACGAGACCGGGGACCGCCTCTACGTGGTGCTCGAAGGCAAGATCAAACTGTCCAGGACCGCCCCCGACGGCAGGGAGAACCTGCTCAGCGTGCTCGGTCCCGGCGAGATGTTCGGCGAGCTCTCGCTGTTCGACCCCCGTCCCCGTACGGCCTCGGCGACCGCGCTGACCGACGTCCGCCTGGCCGGGCTCGGCCACGACGACCTCCGCCCGTGGCTGACCGGCCGCCCCGAGGTCGCCCTGCATCTGCTGCGCGCCCTGGCCCAGCGGCTGCGCCGTACCAACGACGTGCTGGCCGACCTGGTCTTCACCGACGTGCCGGGACGGGTCGCGAAGGCCCTGCTCGACCTGGCGGAACGCTTCGGCCAGCGGATCGACGACGGCGTCCGGGTCCACCACGACCTCACCCAGGAGGAGCTGGCCCAACTGGTCGGCGCCTCGCGCGAGACCGTGAACAAGGCCCTGGCCGACTTCGCCCAGCGCGGCTGGCTGCGCATCGAGGCCAAGGCCGTGGTCATCATGGACCTGGAGCGCCTGCACAACCGCTCACGCTGAGTTCATGGCGACGCCTTCGGCGTCGCGACCTACCCGTCGAGGTAGGAGAGCTGGGCGCGGACCGACATCTCCGCGGCGGGCCAGAGCGACCTGTCGACCTCCGCGTAGACGATCTCGACGATCTCCCGCACCGTCGTGGCCCCCTGCTTCCTGGCCTGACGGATCTGGTCGAGCCGCTGCCTGCGGTGCGCGATGTAGCCGTCGAGCGCGCCGATCGGGTCGGGCAGCACCGGGCCGTGCCCCGGCAGCAGCGCCCGCGCGCCAACCCGCTCGACCGTGGCCCGCAGGCGGTCGAGGGAGCGCAGGTAGTCGCCGAGGTCCCCGTCGGGGGCGATCACGGTCGTGCCCCTGCCGAGCACGGTGTCGCCGGTGAGCACGGCCTCGTCCTCGGGCAGCCAGAAGCAGAGCGAGTCGAACGAGTGGCCGGGCGTGCCGACGACGTGCAGCTCGAGGCCGCCGACCGTGAGCACGTCGCCGTCGGCGAGCCCCTCCGCTCCGAGCCTGTGCCGGGGGTCCAGTGCCCTGACAGGCGCGCCGACCAGCTCGGCGAACCTCCCCGCGCCGCCGCTGTGGTCGTCGTGGCCGTGGGTGAGCAGAACCGCCTCGACCCTCCGCCCCTCCAGGTGGCCGGTGACCCGCCGCAGGTGGGACTCGTCGTCGGGGCCGGGGTCGACGACCAGCACGTCCTCACCGCCGCCGATCACCCAGGTGTTGGTGCCGTCCAGGGTCATGGCGGACGGGTTGGGGGCGAGGAGGTTGAGTGTGTTGGCGGTCCCGGCGCCGTCGGGACCGTCGAGGGGAATCCGCAGCCCGCTCATCGGGCGCCTCCTTCTGGCCGCTCGCGGATCGCGTCACCGGGCGCTCCCGCCCGCCGCGCGTTCATTCAGCACCGGACCCGTAGTCGTCGTCGAGCACGATGCGCATCTCTCCGTCGACCTCCGCGACACCGGGCATGAAGGTGACGATCTCACGTTCGGTCGCGAGGACGTCGGCCACGGTCCGGTGAACGGAGATCTCCTTGAGGGTGCGGTAGGTCGGACGCATCAGGAAGATCCGGCCGTCCCGGGACTGCTCGAGCGCGTCTGCGGGCCGTACCCAGGCGACCTGGTCGGCCTCGCCGCCGACGTCGCGGGTGCGCTGGCCCGGCGGAAGCGCGGCGACGAAGAACCGGGTGTCGAAGCGCTTCGTCTCGACCGTCGGGGTGATCCAGTGCCCCCAGGGACGCAGCAGGTCGGAACGGAGGACCAGCGAGCGCCTGGCCAGGAAGTCGGCGAACGACAGGCTTCTGTCGATCAGGGCGAGCCGGTCCGCCTCCCAGTCGTCACCGGTGGTGTCGGCGATCACGGCCCGCTCCGAGGGCCCGGCGAGCAGCACGCCCGACTCCTCGAACGTCTCCCGCACCGCGGCGCAGACCAGGCCGCGCGCGGTGCTCTCCGCCGCGCGGAAGACCCGCCCCCACTCGGCGGGCGACGGGCCCGCCCAGGAGATCGCGTGATCGGTGTCGCGCGGGTCGACCGACCCGCCGGGGAAGACGTAGGCCCCGGCGGCGAAGGCCATGCTCGCCTTGCGCCTCAGCAGGTAGACCTCGACCCCCTCACGGAGGAGGACGACGGTCGCGGCATCACGGGCCGGGACGGGCTCAACCCGCCCGGCCAGGATGTCGCGCGCGCGCTCGCCCAGCTCGCCGTGAAGCGGAATCCCGCTCATTCAGCCCCTCCACCAGAGCAATACTCGGTTTTGGGACCCATGATGTGGTACGGCTCCCGCTCCCGACAAACGTCAGCCGACCTCGGCGATCAGTTCGACCTCGACCGGCGCGTCCAGCGGCAGGACGGCGACGCCGACCGCGCTGCGGGCGTGCTTGCCCGCCTCCCCGAGAACCTCGGCGAGCAGCTCGCTGGCGCCGTTGACCACCTGCGGCTGGCCGGAGAAGGCCGGGTCACTGGCCACGAAGCCGACGACCTTGACGATCCTGACGATGCCCGAGAGATCCCCGATCACCGACCCGACCGCGGCGAGCGCGTTGAGCGCGCAGGTCCTGGCCAGCTCACGGGCCTCCTCCGGGCTCACCTCCGCGCCGACCTTGCCGGTCGCCACGAGCTTGCCGTCGACCATCGGGATCTGGCCCGAGGTGTAGACGTAGTTTCCGGAACGAACGGCGGGGACGTAGGACGCCAGCGGCGTCACCACCTCGGGGAGCGTCAGGCCCAGCTCGGCGAGCCTCTCCTCCGGCGTCACTGCTTCGGCCGCTTCAGGTAGGCGACCAGCTGCTCGGGGTTCGGCCCCGGCACGACCTGGACGAGCTCCCAGCCGTCCTGGCCCCAGTTGTCGAGAATCTGCTTGGTCGCGTGCACCAGCAGCGGCACCGTCGAGTACTCCCATTGCGTCATGTGGGACACATTAGCGAGAGGCGCCGGGGCGGACAGCCGTCCTCCCGCTTACCGCCCTCCGGGCACGCCCGTGCCCCGCTCCGGGAGGCCAGGGCGAGAACCGGGGAGACCGGGTTGTGAGAATCGGCATACTCTCCGGCCCCGCCCCATTACGGACACCTCACGGTACGCGTTCCGCACGCCTTTCCCGGCGCAGCCGGGGTTCCGTGGTGGACGGTCCGGGCGAATCGTCAAGTGGCCGTTGGGTAGCCTTCGAAGCGTGAGAGCTCGCGACACCGATTGGGACGGCGTACGCCTCCATGTCGTCACCGGTAAGGGCGGCACCGGAAAGACCACGGTGGCCGCCGCCCTCGCCCTCGCCCTCGCCTCAGGCGGGCGCAAGGTGCTGCTGGTCGAGGTCGAGGGCAGGCAGGGAATCGCACAGGTCTTCGACCTGCCGCCGCTGCCGTACGAGGAACGGAAGATCGCCATCGCGCCCGGCGGTGGAGATGTGTACGCCCTGGCCATCGACCCCGAAGAGGCCATGCTCGAATACCTCGAGATGTTCTACGGCATGCGCAGGGCGGGCAAGGCCCTCACCAAGATGGGCGTCGTCGACTTCGCGACCACCATCGCCCCCGGCTTCCGCGACGTCCTGGTCACCGGCAAGACGAGCGAGGCGGTGCGGCGTAAGGACAAGACCGGCAGGCGAATCTACGACGCGGTCGTGCTCGACGCGCCGCCGACGGGGCGGGTCGCCCGTTTCCTCAACGTCACCAACGAGGTCGCCGGGCTCGCCAGGGTTGGCCCGATCAAGAACCACGCCGACCTGGTGAACGGCGTCGTCGCCTCCCCGGAGACCGCGGTGCACTTCGTCACGCTCCTGGAGGAGATGCCGGTCCAGGAGACCCTGGACGGGATCGGCGAGCTGCGGGAGGCGGGCCTGCCACCCGGCGGGATCTTCACGAACATGGTCAGGGAGTCGCTGCTCCCCGCCTCGGTCCTCGACGTCGCGGCCAAGGGCCGGTTCGACGCGGCCGAGCTGGCGCTCGGGCTGAAGGCCGCCGGGCTTGCCGAGGGCGGCGCGGATGCGACCGCCGTGGCCGAGGCGCTGGCCGAGGAGATCGCCGAGCATGCCCACCGCACCCGGCTCGAACGCCGCGAGAGGCGGTCGCTGGACACCTCGGGCAGGCCCCGCTACGAGCTGCCGCTGCTGGCCGACGGGGTCGACCTGGCGGGGCTGTACGAACTGGCCGAATCGATCCACGCGCAGGGAGCGGCATGAGCGAGCGTGAACGGTCCGCCAGGCACAGGACCGTCCCGGTTCTCGACCTCGACGCGATCATCGACGATCCGGGCACCAGGATCGTGGTCTGCTGCGGTTCCGGCGGCGTCGGCAAGACCACGACGGCGGCGGCGCTCGGGCTGCGCGCGGCCGAGCGTGGCCGTTCGGCCGTGGTGCTCACCGTCGACCCCGCCAGACGCCTCGCACAGTCGATGGGACTCACCGAGCTCGACAACACCCCGCGCCCTGTCGCCGGGGTGAAGGGCGAGGGCAGGCTGCACGCCATGATGCTCGACATGAAGCGCACCTTCGATGAGATCATCGAGGCGCACGCGGACCCCGAGCGAGCCCGCCAGATCCTGACGAACCCCTTCTACCAGTCTCTGTCGTCCAGCTTCTCCGGCACCCAGGAGTACATGGCGATGGAGAAGCTCGGCCAGCTCCGCCGTTCGGGCGACTGGGACCTGATCATCGTAGACACCCCGCCGTCCCGTTCCGCGCTGGACTTCCTCGACGCGCCGGAACGGCTCGGCCGCTTCCTCGACGGCAGGCTCATCCGGCTGCTCATGGCCCCGGCGAAGGCGGGAGGGCGCAGCGCGTTCAAGCTGCTCAACGCCGGGTTCGGCATCGTGGCCGGCGCCCTGACCAAGCTGCTCGGCGCGCAGGTGCTCAAGGACCTGCAGACGTTCGTCTCCGCGCTCGACGCCGTCTTCGGCGGGTTCAGGGCCAGGGCCGAGCAGACCTACAAGCTTCTGCAGGCCCCGGGAACCGCCTTCGTCGTCGTGGCCGCGCCGGAGCGCGACGCCATGCGCGAGGCGTCCTACTTCGTGGAGAGGCTGGCCGAGGAGCGCATGCCCCTGGCCGGGCTCGTGGTGAACCGAGTGCACCGCGCGCCCGCGGCCGTGCTGTCGGCCGCGCGCAGCACCGCGGCGGCGGAGGACCTCGAGGCACGGGGTGAGCACGAGCTCACCTCCGCCGTCCTGCGCCTGCACGCGGGCCGGATGCAGCTGGCCGCACGCGAGCACCGCGAGCAGGAGCACTTCGTCTCCGCCCATCCCACGGTGCCCGTCGCCCAGGTTCCCGCCATGTCCGAGGACGTGCACGACCTGGAGGGCCTGCGCCGGGTCGGTGAGCTGCTGGCAGCCCAGTAGCGCCCTGGGCCTGCCGGGCTCCGGCGGAAGCCCGCCCTCGGAAACGTGGGAATCCCGGCTCTCGGGTCACGTCCGGCGGACATAGGTGTACGGCTGGCGCGCCGCGCCAGCCGTACGGGATCGGCGCGAACTCAGCCGGCGATCAGCTCGTTCGTTCGCTCGTACTCCTCTTTGGCCAACTCCAGCAGGTCCCGCCAGGAGTCGACGTCCGGTCGCCGGCGCAGCAGCGCCCGGCGTTCGCGCTCGGTCATCCCGCCCCACACCCCGAACTCGATGCGGTTGTCCAGCGCATCGGCGAGGCACTCGGTCCGGACCGGGCATCCTCGGCAGATCAGCTTCGCCCGGTTCTGGGCAGCGCCCTGAACGAACAGCGCGTCAGGATCCGCACCCTTACAGGCCGCACGGGAGGTCCAATCCGTGATCCACATTCGACCCCACTCCCCTTAGGTGGTCAGTCGTGACTTGGGGCCGACGGGCGCGGGCGTCGAGCCTCCGTATTCAGTTGCCGCAGAAAGAGAACGTACGCAATCAGACGTTCGGGCCGACAGACCCCGGCGGGACCAATTTCTCACATGGTCATCGGCGGCCATCTGGCCGGGAATGACTAGTCATCTGTGTCCGATACAGGGGCGAGTCAAGACGAAATAGTGTTCCGTTACCGTTTGGGTCATCCGTCCGACGTACTCTTGGACTCGTGCAAGCTGAAGGCAAAGCTCAGGGGTCCGTGCTCGGGGGCATCGCGAACGTGGCGCGACTGCTCGCCGCGGCCGCCGTCACGGGCGTGCTGGTCGCCGCCGTCGCGTTCCCCGCGGTCGGCGGTGCGGGGATGACCGTCAAGTCGGCCACGGAGGAGTTGCACCTGCTCCCCGAGGAGCTCCCCGAGCCTCCCCTTGCGGAGAAGACCACCCTGCTCGACGCGAACGGCAAGCAGTTCGCACAGTTCTACTTCGAGAACCGCGAGTCGGTGAAGCTCGACCAGGTCGCCGACATCATGAAGACCGCGATCGTCTCGATCGAGGACTTCCGGTACTACGAGCACGGCGCGATCGACCCCGAGGGCACGCTCCGCGCGGCGGTGAAGAACTTCGCGGGCGGCGGAGGCGTCCAGGGCGGATCCTCCATCACCCAGCAGTACGTCAAGCTTGTGCTGTTCAACGCCGCGGAGACCCCCGAGGAGCGGGCCGCCGCGGTCGAGCAGACCCTCTCCCGCAAGCTGAACGAGCTTCGCTACGCACTTGCCATCGAGGAAAAGTACACCAAGTCGGAGATCCTCGAGCGCTATCTCAACATCGCCTACTTCGGCGCGGGCGCCCACGGGATCCAGGCCGCCTCCAAGCGGTTCTTCGGCAAGCCCGCCGCCAAGCTGACCCTGACCGAGGCCGCGACGCTGGCCGGGGCCGTACAGAACCCCAACCGGACCGACCCGAACGCGGGCAAGGCGAGCCGCGCGCGGCTGCTCGAACGGCGCAACACCGTCCTGAACCGGATGGCCGAGCTCGGCAAGATCACACAGCAGGAGGCCGCGGAGGCCAAGGCGAAGAAGCTCGGGTACAAGGACGTCTCCGTCCCCGGCGGCTGCGACGAGAGCCCCTACCCCTACTTCTGCCTCTACGCCCAGAACGAGATCCTCAACAACGAGGCCTTCGGCAAGTCCCCCGAGCAGCGCCAGAAGCTGCTCCAGCGGGGCGGGCTGACGATCAAGACGACGCTCGACCCGAAGGCGCAGGCGGCCTCGGAGAAGGCCATCAAGAAGTTCGTGAACGCCGGCGACAAGCCGGTCGCCGCGCAGGCGATGGTCGTGCCCGGCACCGGCGCCATCAAGGCGATGGCCGCCAGCCGCGACTTCGGGCGTAACAAGAAGAAGAACCAGATGAGCTACAACCTTGCGGGCGACGTCCAGCACGGCGGCGGCACGGGCTTCCAGGCCGGGTCGACCTTCAAGGTCTTCACCCTGCTCACCGCCCTGGGCAAGGGCTTCAAGCTCGACGACGGCTTCAGTACGGGCGCGGCCTACACCGCCTCCGGCTATGGCGCGTTCCGCGACTGCAAGGGCAACGGGGTCGGCGACCCGAACCACGACATCCACAACTCCAGCGAGGGCGGCGGCGGCTTCAAGACCCTGACCACCGGCACCCTCGGCTCGGTCAACACCTTCTTCATGCGCCTGGAGCAGGAGGTCGGCCTCTGCGAGGTGGTCAAGACCGCCAAGAGCCTCGGCATCAAGCGGGCCGACGGCAACAAGCTCGGCGAGTACGAAACCTTCACGCTCGGCATCAACGAGATGGACCCGGTGACGGTCGCCGCCGCCTACGCGGCGATCGCCGCGCGCGGCGCCTACTGCAAGCCGATGGCCATCACCGAGATCCGCGACCGCAACAACAAGGCCACCGCCTACAAGCCCAAGTGCGAGCAGGTCCTGGACGAGGAGGTCACCGACGCGGCCGCCCACATCATGTCCGGGGTGTTCACCAAGGGCACGATGAGCGAGTACGGCGGCATCGGCCGTCCGGCGGCGGGCAAGACCGGCACCACCGACGGCTACACCGCCGCCTGGTTCGCCGGGTTCACCCCCGACCTCGCCTCCGCGGTCAGCCTGGGCGACCCGCGCGGCGCCTTCCAGCACGACCTGACGGGCGTGACCATCGGCGGCACGTACTACCCCTACGTGTACGGCGCCACGATCTCCGGACGGATCTGGAAGTACTCCATGATCGACGCGCTGAAGGGCGTGACCCCGACCCCGTTCACCCCGGTGAACGCCGAACGCTTCGGCGGCTGCTCCGGCGGCAGGTGCGCGCCCAAGGCTCCGCCGAAGCCCGACGACCACGGCAACGGCCCCACCCGCGACAACGGCGACGGCCCGCCGGACGACGGCAACATCGAGAACAACGGCCGTGGCCGTGGGAACGGCAACGGCAACGGCAACGGCGGTGACCGGCCCGGCGGCGGCAACGACACCACCGACTTCGGCGGCCAGATCACCCCGTAGGGCTCCCGCCCCCGTCTCCGCTCCCAGATGACGCCAGAGGCCCTCCCCGGTTCGGGGAGGGCCTCTGCGTACGGCACGGCCACGCGGACCGTGGGGAAGCTCTCAGGGCCCGCACGCGGGTAAGCGGGCTCCCGCCCGGCGAATCCCGGGGCGGCTCGTCCGAGGGACCTCAGCCCGCCAGGCGGCTGCGCACGGCCTGGGCCACCCTGCCGCCCTCGGCCCTGCCCGCGACCTTGGGGTTCAGGACCTTCATGACCTGCCCCATGGCCTGCGGCCCGGCGGCGCCGCTCTCCGCGATGGCCTCGTCGACCAGCTCGCCGAGCTCCTCGTCGGACAGCTGGGCCGGGAGGTACTCCTCGAGCACGGCCTGCTCGTCCACCTCGGCCTGCGCCTGCTCGGCACGACCGGCGCCACTGAACGCCTCCGCGGCCTCACGGCGCTTCTTGGCCTCCTTGGTCAGCACCTTGATGATCTCGTCGTCCGAGAGCTCGCGGGCCGTCTTGCCCGAGACCTCCTCGACGTTCACGGCCGCGAGGGCCATGCGGATCGTGCGGGTGCGAACCTCGTCCCTGCTCTTCATCGAGGCCGTGAGATCGGCCTTCAGCTTGTCTTTCAATGCGCTCATGCGGTCCATCTTGCCGCCTCACCAGCCCCGCTGTATCCCGAGTTTCCTGCGGAGCGCCCGTTGTCGGGCATGATGAGAAGGTGAGGAAAGCAGCCGCGGTGCCCCTGTCCCTGCTCGGTCTCGGCCTGACCGGCCTTGCCTACGCCTCGGTCGTCGAGCGCAACACCTTCCGCCTTCGGCGCTTCGACGTGCCCGTCCTGGAGCCCGGCCAGCGGCCCGTGCGCATCCTGCACCTGTCGGACCTGCATCTCACCCCGGGCCGGCGGATGCTCATCAACTGGGTCCGTTCACTGAGCGACCTCAAGCCCGACCTGGTGGTCAACACCGGCGACTCCATCTCGCACCCCGACGCCGTCGCCTCCCTCATGCACGCCCTCGAACCGCTGCTGTCGCGTCCCGGGCTGTTCGTCTACGGCTCCAACGACATGTACGCGCCGATCTTCAAGAACCCCGTGCGCTACCTCTGGCGCACCTCGAAGGGGGACCACGCCAGGAAGATCCCCTCCCTCCCCTGGGAGGAGCTGGGCACCGCCATGTCCGACGAGGGCTGGCTCAACATGAACAACACCACCGCCCGCCTCAAGGTCGGCGATCTCGACGTGGCCGTGGGCGGCATCCACGACTCCCACATCAACCTTGACCGCTATGACATGATCGCCGGCCCCGCCCCGGCCGAGGCCGATCTCCGCCTGGGCGTGATGCACTCCCCCGAACCCCGCAACATGACCCGCTTCGCCGCCGACGGCTACCAGCTGCTGCTGGCGGGCCACACCCACGGCGGCCAGGTCTGCGTGCCGTTCTACGGCGCCCTGGTCACCAACTGCGGCATCGACAAAGCCAGGGTCAAGGGCCTGAGCCGCCACGACTCCGCCTACCTCCACGTCTCCGCGGGCCTCGGCACCAGCCCCTACTCCCCGGTCCGCTTCGCCTGCTTCCCCGAGGCCAGTCTCCTCACCCTGGTGCCCCGCCTCAGGAGTGACGCAAGTACCCGCGAAGTCCGCTAGACTTTCCAAAGCACGCGCAAGACCGGCGTGCACCGGGGTGTGGCGCAGCTTGGTAGCGCGCTTCGTTCGGGACGAAGAGGTCGCAGGTTCAAATCCTGTCACCCCGACGTTGCATTACCTTCCCGAAGTCAAGGGCCTGGTCATCGGAAACGATGACCAGGCTTTTTGCTTTGAGGCCCCAGTCGTGAGGCCTCGCGTCGCTCAGGACTGACCGCACGCCGGCACGTTCGGCGTGCCCTGGACGTCGACCTGGCTGAGGTAGCCGACGGCGTTCGTCTGATATCGGTCGATGACCAAATACCAGACATCGTTCTGGTGGTAGGTGTCGCCGACTATCCAGCAGACGGCGGCCAGATTGTCACCCTGGTAGGCGGTGAAGACGTGATCGGGGGTTGTGTAGAGCCGGGGAGTGTGGTGCACCCAGGCGTTACGCACAACGGTGGTCTGCTGGCCAATGCCCAACGTCCTGACCTCGCCGTCCCCGGAAGCGTGCCGCTGGGTGTCGGCGGACGCACCCGCAGAGGACGGCGCGAGCGCCCGCGCGGCGAAGGACGTGCCACAGTCCGGCACTCCTATGGGGAAATACAGGACGTCGACCTGGTTGAAGTAGCCGACGGCGTTGTCCTGGTTCCGGTCGATGACCAAATACCAGATGTTGCTCGATTGGTAGAGTTCTCCCCAGATCGAACAGACGACAGCCAGATTTTCACCCCTGTGGGCGATGAAGACATAACTGGGGTTCGTGTAAACCCGGGGTATATGGTGCACCCAGGTGTCATACGCCACGGTGGTCTGCTGGCCAATGCCCAACGCCCTGACCTCGTCGTCCCCAGAAGCATGCCGCTGGGTCTCGACGGACGCACCCGCAGAAAGGGACGCGGAAGGCGCAAGGGCCTGCCCGGAAGAATCAGCGTTCGCCCCCATCGTCGTGCCCGACAGCGCGAAAAAGACAAGTCCGGCGACAGCCACCGCCCTACGCCACCTCAGCCAACCGCTCCTGTCACTCATGTGCGCACCTCTCTAACCGTTGGAACGTGAAGAGGGATTACTCCGGTGATATCGACCGTATCCAAAGCGACTTCCCGGACGGCCTTCCTTTTCTGCCATCCATAACTGATTTCACGCCACTTGTTGTGCGAGCAACCATATGCCTCGCCGGTCGTCGCCCGGCATCGCGGCAAGGAGAGGTCGACTGAGGGGCCGAGTGAGGGGCCCGGCGAGGGGCCCGGCGAGGGGCCCGGTGAGGGGCCCGGTGAGGGGCCGGGCGCCGAGCACGCGGGCGGCCCCCACCCCGGGCTCCCGATTTACCCAAAACCCCTGCACCCTTACATGGAAGCGAGAAATCCACCCAACATACCCACCACACCCGACAAGCAAGACAAAAATATCAACTCCCTAAAAAAGTGAAATATCATGATTGGCAATTAAGTATTGCACAAAATCCGAGACGGGTCACCAACCCTCCAATTCTCGGACAAGAGTCCCAGCACAACAAGGGCTGCAGTTCACAATAAATGCATCAATATTCGCTTTATGCAGCAACAGCGTCCGGCGGCGCGAAGAAATTAACCCACGACGAGATCTGGCAATAAGCAAAAACACTCTCTACGCTTCTTCATATGAGTAGAGATTCATATGTTGTCGCCTACTCGGATCCCGAGACCTGCGCGGTGCGCATGGTGGACGCAGACCGGGTCATCGCGGTCGCCGGAAACATGCCGAAAACCGAAGCGATCGATGAACTGTCCCGAGTTTTCGGCCTGCTGGCCGATCCGGGGCGCCTACGAGTGATCATCGCACTGCTGGAGGGCGGCGAGATGTGCGTGTGCGACATCGCCGCGGCGTGCGGACACACCGAATCAGCGGTCTCGCACTCGCTGCGTCTGCTCCGCGCCCACCACGTCGTACGGGTGCGCAGATCCGGGCGCATGGCCTACCACCGGCTGGACGACTCCCACATCCGGATGCTGCTGGACCTCGGCCTGTCCCACATCCATCACGTGCCGGCTTCGGACTCCGCCGACGAGACCTGTTAGCGCCCGCTCACCATGGGGAGGAGGTTCCATGGCTTCACCGCATCACGGAGAAGACGGGCACGATCATCATGGCGGGCACGGACACGCGCCCACCCCCGTTGAAGCACCCGCCTCACACCACGGACATGGGCACGGGCATGGGCACGGGCACGCCGTCTCTGCCGACGCGGATCGGCGATATCTGACAGCCGCCCTCGCCCTGCTGGTCGCCTTCATGGCGGGTGAGGTCGTCGTCGGGATCCTCGCACGGTCCCTGGCGCTGATCTCGGATGCCGGGCACATGCTCACCGACTCCGCCTCGATCGCGTTCGCCCTGGTCGCGATGCGGCTGGCGGTCCGGCCGCCGCGTGGCGGTTTCACCTACGGGCTCAGGCGCGCCGAGATCCTGTCGGCACAGCTCAACGGTGCCACCCTTCTGCTGCTCGCCGGGTTCTTCCTCTACGAGGCGGTCCGGCGCCTCGTCGCGCCGCCCGAGGTCGAGGGCGGCCTGGTGCTGGCCACCGCACTGGTCGGCATCGTCGTCAATGTCGCGGCGACCTTGCTGCTCGGCAGAGCCGACAGGTCGAGTCTCAACGTCGAAGGCGCCTTCCAGCACATCCTCAACGACCTCTACGCGTTCATCGCCACCGCCGTGTCCGGGCTGGTGGTCCTGCTGACCGGATACGCCCAGGCGGATGCCGTCGCCACCCTCATCGTGGCAGTGCTCATGCTCAAGGCGGGGTACGGCCTCATCCGCGAAACCGGACGGATATTCCTGCAGGCCGCACCGGCGGGCCTGATACCCGCGGAGATCGGCGCACGGCTCGCGAGCCAGCTCGACGTCGCCGAGGTCCACGATCTGCACGTGTGGGAGCTCACCTCCGGCTACTCCTCGCTGTCGGCGCACGTGTTCGTCCGCCCCGAGGGGGACGGCGACGCCGTACGGCGCAGGCTGCAGAGCCTGCTCGCCCAGTCCTACGGGATCACGCACACCACCCTCCAGGTCGACCTCGCCCCGGACGGCGGGGCGGGCCGGGGCGAGTGCGTCGACGCGGGCCACTGCGCCGATCCGCACGGCCCCCACTATCTGTCCCCGCGCGACTGAACCCCCGCGACCCGATCGTGGCCGTCCACGAAGGAAGACGCCACAGAACGACGACTACCCAACGCATTGATATAACCACGATACGCACATAGATGATCGGTGACGCACGAAACATCTGTTCCACGTCCTCGCGACCACGGAGGTCACCACGCGATGACCAGGAGAATCCTTCATCGGCCAACCGCCACAGTCGTGCTCGCCTCGGTGGTGCTGGCGTGCCTGACGTCCACCGCGTGTTCCGGTGCGGAGGGTGAGGACGTCCTGAAACGAGTGCGCGCCGCAGGAGTGCTCAGGGTTGCTCTCACCCAGGCCAATCCGCCGTGGAACTTCCTCGACGGCGCGGGCAACCCGCTGGGGTACGACGTGGACGTCGCCCGTGACGTGGCCAGGCGGATCGGCATCGGCCGGGTGGAGTTCATCGGGTCCGACTTCGCGAACTTCGTCGGAGGCATCCGGGCCGACAGATTCGACATCGTGATCTCCGGCCAGTCGGTCACGGCGGAGCGCAGCAGGCAGGTCGACTTCTCCCGTTCCTACGCCGTCAACCCCGTCGCCATCTTCGTCCGTACGGGCGAGACCTCCATCAGAGGTGTCGGCGACCTGGCCGGTAAGAGGATCGCGGTGTCCGAGGGGACCGTACAGGCCGACTTCGCCCGGACCCGCATCCCGGACGCGGATGTCAGGATCTACCGGAACGCCATCCTCGGGCTGACGGATCTTTCACGTGGACGCGCCGACGCCGCGCTGGTGTCCCGGTTCCAGGGGATCTACCTGGCCACCAGGAACGGGCTCACCGTGACACCCGTGGGCCCGATCCTGCGGCGCTACGTCCTGGCCATGTCCTTCCGCAAGGGATCTCCCGCCTTCAAGCAGGCCGTCGACGGAGCCATCTCCGACATGATCCGCGACGGCACGCTGTCGGCCATCTCCCGCCGATGGCTCGACGGCCTCGACATGGCGGCCGAACTGCGCGAACTACCGGCGAACCAGGCCGGCTGAATCCCCCGCGACCGGAAAGGAGCGCGTTTGATGGACCTGCTCGCCCTGTCGTTCCCCGGCCTGCTCAGAGGCCTGGCCATCACGGTCCTGCTCGGTGTGGTGTCGTTCGCGCTCGGCTTCGCGCTGGGCGGCTTGGTCACCCTGGCCAGGATCTCCCGACACCCCGCACTCAAAGTCGCCGCGATCGCCTACGTCTCGGTGTTCCGCGGCACTCCCCTCCTCATCCAGATCATGCTCGTGTATTTCGGGCTTCCCCAGCTCGGGCTGCGAATCCCGCCCATCCCGTCGGCGATCCTCACCTTCACCCTCTACTCCAGCGCCTATCTCAGCGAGAACTTCCGCAGCGGCATCCTCGCCGTCGACAGGGGACAGTGGGAGGCGGCCGACTCGATGGGGATGACGTACGGCCGCACGCTACGGCGGATCGTCTTTCCCCAGGCCGTCCGGGTCGCCACCCCAGCGATCGGCAGCCGTTTCATCTCGCTCATGAAGGACACCTCCCTCGCCTCGGTGATCACCGTCGTGGAACTGACCCGGGTCGCCGAGAGCATCGGCAGTTCCTCCTTCAGGTACGTCGAGGCCTTCGTGATGGCGAGCGTCGTCTACTGGTTGATCAACACCACCCTGTCCGTCGGGCAGGAAGTGCTGGAACGGCGGATGGGAAGGGCCTACACGTGACCAGGAGCATTGCCATCGCCGCGCGAGGACTGCACAAGCGCTTCGGCGAGCTCGAGGTGCTCAAGAGCATCGACCTGACCGTGCACAGCGGCGAAGTCGTTGTGGTCATGGGCCCGTCCGGTTCCGGCAAGACCACTCTCATCCGCTGCCTGAACCTCCTCGAGGAGCCCGACGCCGGAAGCGTCACCGTCAACGGCCGAACCGTTGAGTGCCCGTCGCGCCACAGCCGTTCCCGTAACCGGCTGATCCGTGACATCCGCATGCGCACGGCGACGGTGTTCCAGGATCTCAACCTGTTCCCTCACATGACCGCCCTGGAAAACGTCATCGAGGGGCCGATCTCCGTCCGGCGCCTGCCTCGGCCGTACGCGATCGAGGCGGGAGAACGCCTGCTGGCCCACGTCGGCCTGACCGACAAGCGCGACGAGTATCCCGCGCGGTTGTCCGGCGGCCAGAAACAGCGGGTCGCCATCGCCCGGGCACTCGCCATGGAACCGGAGGTCATCCTCTTTGACGAACCCACCTCCGCGCTCGACCCCGAGCTGGGCGCGGAGGCGCTCCAGACCGTGAAGGATCTGGCCGCCTACGGCATGACCATGATCATCATCACCCACGAGATCGCCTTCGCCAGGGAGGTCGCCGACCGGGTGGTGTTCATGGACGCCGGTTACATCCTCGAAGAGCAGCACCCGGCTGCTTTCTTTCAGAATCCGGCGACGCCGCGCGCCAAGACGTTCCTGCGCCTCATGACCGACGGCGACATTTCTCCTCCCGGACTGGAGAACACGGCACGGCCTCGTCAAGAAAGCCTCTCCGAAATATTCAGAAAATAGATTCATCCGGCCGGAGAGGACGACAGGGCTTCGCGGCCCGCCTCACCTGGGACAGCGCGCCGGAGGTGCCACCCGATCGAGAAGATCCTGGATCAACCAGCACTCCCTGACAAATCTCTGAAAATTCAGATCCCGCTGGAACCAACCTTTCCCCTCCCGCGCGCCCGCCGTACCAATCCATCCGTGAAAGCATCTCGAAAGGCCCGGAGAGGCAATCCATGAGTGAAGGATGCAAAGAACCCGGAGAACACGACCACGAACACACCCCCGCCCGCACCGCCGAGAGCACGTTCATGATGCGGTTCCCCTCAAATCTCAACAACAGCGGCAAGCTGCTGACCCCGCATGACGTGCGAAACAAGGTGTTCCCCACCGTCCGTCTCCGCGAGGGCTACGACCTCGCCGAGGTCGACACCTTCCTCGGCGAGATCGAGTTCACCCTGAGCAGGGTCCTGTGGGAGAACGAGCAGCTGAACGCCCAGCTGAACGTCGCCAGGAACAGCTTCCGGCAGGCCCTGCCGTCAGCGGGCGACAACGCGGCACGGATCGTCGCGCGCGCCCAGCAGTCCGCCGACGAGGTGATCACCCGGGCAGAGCAGGAGGCCCGGCTGATCGTGGCGGAGGCTCGCGGCCTCGCGGAGACCATCGAGCGCGAGGCCCTCGACAGGGCCACGGCCCTGGAGCACGACACGCGAGAAAGGCACCGCGGGGCCGCGGAAACCCTCGAGGCCGCGTACGCGGCGCAGCAGCGCAGGATCGACGGCCTGCGTGATCTGGTCGGTCATCACGGCGGCCTCGTGCAGGAGACCCTGGCCGGGCACCTCGGTCAGCTGCAGAGGCTGCTCCTGGAGGTGAAGGAGCAGGGCGGGCCGCTCGCGACGGGCGAGCAACCACCGGTGACCACCCGGCACCCGATGCCTGTGCCACGGGCGTCGCACCCGGCGAACGCGCGGACCGGTGCCTCTGCGGACGACCTCCTCACCGAGGACCTCTAGCTCAACCGGGAGGGTTCTCCGACGTGCCCTCCCTACCTTCCACCGCCGGCGTGACAAGGGGTGTGCCGAAAAATGCTGCCAACATACTGGATACAGGCCATCGAACCTGTGCTGCGCGGGAAACCTCCCGGTGGCGGGGCATGGCTCGCGGTGATACTGGTCTCGGCGTCGACCCTCGCGGGCGCATGGCTCGCCCGGCGCGAGTCCAAACGTCTGGCCGCCTGGCTGGCGATCGCGTCCGCGGTGATGATGATCATCGCTCTCACCGACATGCTTCCCGACGCGTGGCAGGACGCCATCGAGACCGGAGTCCCCCTATGGATGATCGGGATCGCGGCGGCGTTCGGCTTCCTGGTCATCACCTACTTCACCCGCAGGGGGTGCGCCTGCCCCTCGGAGTCCGAGAAACGGCCGCCCGGACTGCACGCCCCCGGCCGTCACCGCCGTCTGAAGGAGGCGGTCAACGCGGCACTGTTCGGCGGCATGGGAACCGCCGCCGCGCTGACCACCCACCGGGCCATCGAGGGGGCGACCCTGGCGTTGACCGCTTCCGCCGTCGTCATCATCGCTTTGATGGTGCACTCCGCCAGCGAGGGCCTGGCACTCGCCGCGCTGCTGGACATGGCCAACCAGCGCCTGGCACCGTGGCTGGTCGTCGCATGCCTGAGCCCGGCGGTCGGTGTCCTCGTCGCCACCGTCAGCCCGCTGCCCGGCCAGGTGGTCCCCATCCTGCTCGGGATGGTGACCGGGGTGCTGCTCCGTACGGCGATAGTCGGCCTGAAACTCGCGGCGGGCAAGCAGGAGAACGGCCGGTTGTCGCGAGGACAGCTGGCCGTCGCCGCCACTGTCGCGATCGCGGTCGGGGTACTGCTCGCGATGACCCATTAACCGCCCCCGAGGCAGCCGCACCTCGGGGACCGTCACCTTCATTCTCCTGCGAGCACACGCACGGCCACCTCACGCGCCTGTCGAACCGAGAGCTCGGCGATGGGCGGAAGCATGGCGAAGGCGCGCTAGGCGGCGGAGCCCGGGTCGTCCCCGTGAGCCTCGCAGCAGTCAGCGGGGGTGGCCTCGTCGTGCTCGTGATGTGCGCAGTGGTCGGCGTGGGGTGCGGTTTCCCCGCACGAGGCGTGATCGTGCTGAGCGTGCTCCATGGACTCTCCTCCTCGTTCGTTCACAGACCGGGCGATGAGAACACCCGGCTCGCACTGTTCACAGTAGGTAGTTGCCTCGTCACCCATTGATTAAACATATGAACAAGTGAGCAACTGTTTTATGATCGGCCGCGCGAGGAGGAAGAACGCGAGCGCGGCGGGAGCCGAGCCGTACGGCTCAGCCCAGGTAGCGGCCGTACCAGTCGAGGACGCGCTGGTAGGCCTGGGCGGCGGCACCGGCGTCGTACCGTGGGCCGGTGTCGTTGAAGAAAGCGTGGTTGACGCCGGGGAACGTGACGATCTCGTGTGTCAGACCCGCTTTCTCCAGGTCGGCCCTCGCCTGGTCGCGGGTGGCGTTGACCCGGTCGTCCAGGCCTGCGTAGATCGCCAGGACCGCGGCTTTCGCCCCGGAGAAGTCGGCGTTGTCGGGGAGCGGGCCGTAGAACGGGACGGCCGCCGACAGTCGCGGCTCGCGTGAGGAGAGCAGCAGCCAGACCATGCCTCCGCCGAAGCAGAAACCGACGGCGCCGAGCTTCCTTCCTGGAGCGCGCCGCTCGAGCTCGCTCAGAGCGGCCTTCATGTCCGCGGCGAACCGGTCCTGCGGGACGCGGCCGAGCGCCGCGGTCGCCTGCGCCGGGTCACCGAGAGCAGCGGTTCCGCCTTCCCGGGAGAGCAGGTCGGGGGCGAGCGAGGAGTAGCCACTGGCCGCCAGACGCCCGGCGACCGACCGGATGTGGTCGTTGAGCCCGCGGTTCTCGTGGATCACCAGCACCGCGCCCCGGGGTTCCCTGGCCGCGGCCCAGGCCCCTTGGAGGGTGACACCGGCCTCCGGGCCGGGGAAGGTGATCGCCTCGGTCGGCAGAGGCGAGGGGCCGGCGGGAGAGACGGGAATCGACGGTGTGGCGGCGACGGTCGCGGCGCTCTCCTGGCCGGTTCCGCAGGCCGCGAGCAGGGCACTGGCGGCGGGCAGCGCCAGCCCCAGGAGGGTCAGCCGGTGCAACGCCTCACGTCGTGGGATGAGCCCCTCGGCGTGGTCGACCGCGACCTCTTCCACGAGATACCGGTGAAAGGATGTCATCACTCCACGTTAGAAAGAGGAACGTGGCTCGGCGGCCCCCGGCGCACTTGATGGCCGGATGTTTGCCTCCCCGGCAGCGCTGTCGCCCCCTACTCTTACCCCACCGGACAGCCAGGTCACCGGGTCGATGCACGGTTGATACATGGTCAAGCCCTGACGGAGACACGGTCACGGCCGGGGAGACACGTGGGCGGCGCAACGTGTCAGGTATGCGACGTTTCTTGATGTTCCTACTGCTGGTGGGCGTCCTGTCCGGCTGCGGAACCGCGCCGTTCGTCTCCGGGACCATCATGTCCGGCGCGTCCCTGCCGTGGCCTGCCGAGGGCCAGGCGGCGGTCGAGGTCGAGGACATGGGCAGCCTGGGCGTCAGCGGTGAGCCGACCCCGGTCCCCATCGCCAGCGTGACGAAGGTCATGACCGCCTACGTGATCCTGCGTCACCACCCGCTCCGGCCCGGCGACGACGGCCCGCTGATCAGGGTGGACCGCACGGCCGCCGACGAATCCTACGTGTGGCAGGAGTCCACCGCCCCGGTCAGGGAGGGTCAGCGGGTACGGCTGCGCCGCATGCTGGAGCTGATGATGGTCCCGTCGGGAAACAACGTGGCCCGCCTCCTGGCCCGTTGGGACGCGGGTTCGCAGGAGCGTTTCGTCGAACGGATGAACGCCGCCGCCCACCGCCTTGGCATGGCCAAAACCAGGTACACGGGTGCCAGCGGCAACGAGGACAGCACCGTCAGCACCGCGGCCGACCAGCTCAGGCTGGCCAGGGAGGCGATGCGCGACCCGGTCTTCCGCGAGGTGGTCGCGCAGGCCGAAACCGCCGTCCCCGGCGACGCGAGAAGGCTGGCCAACACCAACACGCTGCTGAACAAGCACGGTGTCATCGGCATCAAGACCGGTTCTGGCACCGCCGCGGGCGGCAACCTGATGTGGGCCTCCCGCGTGCGGGGCCACCTGGTGCTCGGGGTGATCCTCGGCCAGGCGTCGGGCGTCAACCCGGTCGCCGCCAAGGCGGCGGCGCTGGAGGCGGGTGGGAAGATGACCGCGGCGGTCGAGAAGTGGCTGCTCAGTCCGGAGGCTCTCGCGCCAAAGACCCGCTCCGGCACTCCTCAACCCGCTGGGGCGGCCGGTCACACCCACCGGTGAACGACCGGTCAACCCACTGGAGCGGCCGACCACACCCACCGGTGAACGACCGATGTCGCCGACCGCGGCATATACGCCGACGACGCGACCGCATCCGGGCCGGGCCGGGCCGCGGTGTTCCTTCTCCGGCACCCTGGCTCCCGGACGAACGGCGCGGTGGAAATGGTGCGGGCGAACGAAGCCCCTCGCCCCGGCGGCCAGCAGGATGAACGAATGGCTGACTTCAACCACCTGCAGAACCTGCTCGACAGCGAGGCGAAATCCCTGCACGTCCCCGGTGCCGCCGTCGGCGTGCTGTTCGACGGCGAGGAGCACGTCCTCACCACCGGCGTCACCAGCGTCGACGCACCGACCCCGGTCACGGGCGACACGCTGTTCCAGATCGGGTCGACCACCAAGACGGTCACCGGGACAGCGATCATGCACCTCGTCGAGCAGGGCAAGCTCGACCTGGACGGGCGCGTGCGGCAGTACCTGCCCGGCTTCCAACTCTCCGACGAGCGGGCCGCCGAAGAACTGACCATCCGGCACCTGCTCACCCACACCGGCGGATTCCTCGGCGACATCGACGACTGCGATACCTGGGACACCGGCGCGCTGGCCGCGGCGATCGACATCTACGACCAGCTGCCCCAGCTCTTCCCGCCCGGCACGCTCGCCTCCTACAGCAACGCAGGGTTCCGGCTGCTCGGCAGGATCATCGAGGTCGTGTGCGGCGAGCCGTACGAGAACGCGATCAGCCGGATCGTGCTCACCCCCCTGGGCATGAACTCCAGCTTCTTCTTCCCCTGGGACGCCACGACCCGGCCGCACGCCGTCGGGCACATCGTGCGAGAGGACGGCCCTCAGGTCTCGCACACCTGGGGACTGTTCCGCGACGGTATGGCCGAGGGAGGCCTGGCGTCGTCGGTACGCGACCAGCTCCGCTACGCCGCCTTCCACCTCGGCAAGAACGGCGAGGACCCGGTCGGGGCCGCCACCAGGGAACTGATGCAGACCGAGCACGTCCAGGTCGGCGCGCCGTGGACCGGCATCGGGCTGCCCTGGCTGCTGGACGAGCAGGCCGGTGTGCGTCTGGTCACGCACGGCGGCAACATCAGCAACCTGCAGCTGTCCACCTTCGTGCTGGCCCCCGAGCACGGTTTCGCCGTCACCACGCTCACCAACTCCGCCCCCGGCAAGGCGCTGGGCGCCCTGGTGACCGACTGGTGCCTGGAGCACCTGCTCGGCGCCAAGCCGCAGCCCGTACGGCTGACGCTGCGCGAACCCACCCCGGAGTACGCGGGCAGCTACGACGCGGGGCAGTGGACCTTCGAGGTCGACGAGAAGCTGACGGCACGGTTCGTGCTGCGCCCCGAACTGGTGGCCGCCGGGGTCGAGGGCATGCCCGACATGCCGCTCGCGCTGATCGAGGGCGGTGACTACGTGACGCTCGCCCCCAACCCGCAGCGTGCCGTCGGCCGCTTCCTGCGAGACGACGCGGGCGAGATCACGTTCCTGCACCTGGGCGGCAGGGCGGCCAGGCGGGTCCGCTGAGTCGTCGGCACGCTCCGGCGAGATCGCGTCATGACCTGGATACCGCCCGACCCGTCTGTCACCGCTCCCGGACAAGCCCGTACTCGCGGGCCGGACACCCATGGCCGTTGGTGGCAGGCGGCCATGGGTGCGACGGCCGCGCCGAGTCATCCGGCTCGCGTTCGGCGAGGTGAGGCCGGATGTCGCCGCCCGGACCGGTCGGCCGGACAGGCGTGGTGCCTCGCGCCGATCGCCGGCATCGTCGTGGCCCGGACAGCCGGGGACTCCGGCCTGGCCCGTGGACTCGCCGCGCGCCACGGGATGGCGGATCGACCGTTCATTCCGGTTTCCACCGGGAGAACGCCTGCCGTACGTCGTAGGGGGCGTGCGCGAACGCGGCGTGGTCGGGTGCGGCCGCCGTGACGTGTGGAAGGTGGACGATGACGTCGAAGGCGTCCAGCGGGCTCTGATCGGAGTAGAAGGTGCCGAGACCGGCACGCTGCCGGGAGACAGCCCGAACGGCGTCGGCGTCGGCCGGTGACAGGCGTCGCAGATCGGTCGCGAAGGGGCCGTCGTGGCTCGCGGCCATGAGCGCGTCGAGGCTGCCGGGCTCCGGGGCTCCCATCTCCGTGAAGAACGTGCCGGTGTAGAAGTCCGCCCCCGTGTTGAGGATCTGGCCGGTCCCCGAGGTCGTGCCGATGACGAGATAGTCGCCGCCCAGCCGGTCGGCGAGGTGCATGCCCATCGGCGTCATCGGGGACATGCCGGGAAGGGTGCCCGGCCAGCGCTGAACGTGACCATTGTGGGTGGCGAGAACGATCCGGTCCTCCCCGCGCAGGATCCACTCGACCGTGTCGGCGATCGTCGCCTCACGGTTGAACGATAGGCCCGCCGGACGCGAAGACGCTGCGAAGCTGGCGTCTCAGCGCCCATGCGTGCGGCCGCTGGTTCGCCCCCTGGGCGAGCAACGACACTAAAACGGACTTCTGGGATGTCTCTGATTACATCAACTATGTCCGGGTCAGCGAGCCCAGCAAGTGGCCCGCCAAGGAACGGAAGTACATCAAGAACAACATATCCATAGAGTCGGCAACGAGGGTCTGTTTCCAGAACAACAGATACAAGCTGCCCCTCGGTTTCTCCCTCTCCATCAACCACATGAAGAAGCGCGACTTCGGATTCAGTGTAGAGGCCGGCGGGCAGGTGGAGCAGGCCTGCCTGGAATACTCGGAGACCGGTCCGGACAGGCCGTCGATCCCGGATTCCAACGACGACTTCCCCATCTATCCGGTATGGAACAAGCATAGGATCCGAGGAGAATGCTTCCAGAACACTCTCGACGGTTGCGAAATCGTTGCGCACCGTCACCAGTTCCGGCCGGTCGTGAAGCTCTGGTACCACTCTGCGGAGGGCAGCGGAGGCGCAAAACGCTACCTGTTCTCACCCGGTGAGAAATACAGTCGGTGGATGCGATATGACGGCACCCCCTACGGCTCACACTAGAAGGAACCCGCAGTAAGTCTGCCCGCTCGAAGGTGGTCGCCAGGGTTCATGAGGAGCCCCGGCGACCGCCTGGCCTTTACCTGCGAATCCTCTGAAAGCCGAAGCCGGAACAGATGAAAATCAATTCAGCCATCAGGACGTTTTACCTGGTCACGGGAGTTCTGCTTCTCGTCACGACCAGTGCGTGTGAGTCACCCGCCGACCCCAACCCCAAGGAGTCGGAACGGCAGCGCGCGGTCTACGGAATGGCGTGGTCGCTGATCAATCCCGACTACGGCGTCGGATTTGCCGACCGTCCGCCGACGAGGCAGGACGGGATGACCACCATTCCGCTGACGGTTTCCAGGATCCCGGGAGAGTTCACCGAGGCCGACACGCCTGTTCGGCAGAGCGTTGACGTTCAGGTCAACAACATCGTGGGCGAGCTGTCCGTCCCCTCTCTTGAGAGAACGGGCACGACGCTGGCACTCGAACGCTACGTCGCCGGAACCGGGAGGTCCCCGCAGGCCAAGCGCGAGGTGGAACGGATGCTGACCGGCCTGGATGACAAGCACTTCGCCGTCACAGTGCTGGCGGAACTGACGGAGCCGATGACGGAGGACGACCTCGAACGGCAAGGCCTGTCGGCCTCCACCATCCTGCTCGGCCAGGGAGCGGCGAAGAAGCCTCTCGGCTGGAAGCAGGAGAACTGCGAGGTACTGAAAACGGCCGACTGCCCGGACGTGTCCCCGATGAGATCCTTCCGTTCCTGGGTCGCGACGATAGGCCCGCCGGACGCGAAGGCGCTGCGAAGCTGGCGTCTCAGCGCCGACTCACTCCGAAGCATCGCGAACTCCGGGAAGATCTCCGGTCTCATGGACGACCTGACGATGCCCTCGGCCGCGCTGGCCTACATCAGGAGTTCCCATGTCCGGGCCGTCTACCTCGCCGCGATCCTGTTGCGACAGCCCGTGCCCTGAGCGCCGGGACGGCTCCCGCTCCGAACCCGGCACCCGGCCGCTCATGTGGCGGGTTCCGGTGATTCGGCGAGCGCAGAAAGAGTCGCCCGGGGATTTCGCGCTCGGGCGCTGGGCCCAGGAGGTCGTCCCCGCCGTTCGCGAAACGCTCGCCAGAGTCTGACGTCCGCCCTGCCCGGCAACCCATCGGAACTGCCCGTACCATGCTTTCCGGCAGCCGCCCAGAACGGAGGAGGGGTGGAACGAGCCGACGTGCCCGGAAAGCCAAGACACGAAACCGTTTACAGGGACAACGTCACCGAAACCCATCAGGTCATATCATCTGTCATATTCCGCTAAAGCGGTAAGCGCTTCCGGGAAGGCCGGTTCACGCATTTAGGTCACCGGGCCTGCGAACACATTGGGTCGAATTGGATGGCCGAAACACCTGCCGGCAACGAACGCCGCTTATATCCCGTGACAAAGGATGGTCATCTCCTCTAATCTCCCTGTTCCATGCGAACCCCTCTCACTCTTCTGCTGTCGTGCCTGCTACTCGGCGTGCTGCTCCCCGGCACGGCGCACGCCGCCCGATACCCCGTCGGGAGCGCCCCCGCCCTCACCGATAATTTCCTCTACAAAACAGGGAGGCTGGAAACCACAAACTGCCGGACGACTCCCCCGAAAGCGGGAAACGTCACCTCGGTGAAACGCTATCTGCTGTCCGTGGGAAAGTGCCTGGACACGACGTGGTCGGCGCAGTTCGCGAAGACGGGTAAACCCTTCACTCCGCCACGGATCCAGATCCTCACCGAGCCGCACTCCTACTGCGGCAAGCCGTGGACCGGGAGCCTACTTTCCGACTACTGCCCCCAGGACGGGACCATCGTGTTTCTGATCACCGAACCGATCCTGAAGAAGCCGTCCAAGCTCAGCGCGTTCATCGCGATCAGCCATGAGTACGGCCACCACGTGCAGCGGCTGTCCGGCATCCAGGACGCCTACACGCGGCTGCCCCGCCGCAACGCCAAGGAGCGCTACGAGCAGGCACGCAGACACGACCTGCAGGCGGAGTGCCTCGGCGCCGCCTTCACCCGCAGCGTGTGGGAATCGCTGAAGCGGCCCAGGGGTGACTGGAACGCCCTGCGCGCGAACACGGCGCGTGGGGGCGACGACTACTGGGAGACCCACGAGTACGGCAAGGGCAGGTCCATCGTCCACTGGATGGACTCGGGGTTCGCCGCCGCCTCCCCCGGTGACTGCGACACCTGGTCGGCGTCTGCCTCCGCGGTGGCGTAGCCGTACCGGTCTCCCGGAGGCGAGGCGCGGGCGTCACGCCGGAAAGCCCTCCGGCATGCGAGACGTCCCCTGCCGAAAGGCTGAAGGGAGCGGGCGTGGCGGGCCGCGGGGGAGAGGGCCGCGTGGCCGGCCGCCAGGCACTGACCCCGC